>NZ_JBQKUH010000032.1:0-50655 GCF_054968485.1 Leisingera sp. G5_S3_59_S7 | reverse complement strand
ACCGTGACCCTGCCGGAAGGCACCGAGATGGTGATGCCGGGCGACAACCTGAAGTTCGCAGTTGAGCTGATCGCGCCGATCGCGATGGAAGACGGCCTGCGCTTCGCCATCCGCGAAGGCGGCCGCACCGTCGGCGCCGGCGTTGTGTCCAAAATCATCGAGTAATCAGGCCTCCTGATTGCACGACGGAAAGGGCGCCCAAAGGGCGCCCTTTTTGCATGCGGGGACCCGGAAACCGCGCCGGAAAACGGCTGCGCCCGCCTTGGGCTGAAGGGAATGGCGGGGAGGCATTTGCTCCGCTCTGCTTTTGGGCAAAACGGGCTTGGCACATCGTGTTTTAGGAGCTTTTCATATGCGCTCTATTCTATTTTCCGCAATTGTTGCGTCTGCGTTGTCTGCTTGCAGCAGCGCTCCGGGAGCCAATCAGGTAGTATTGGACCATCCGCCGGGCGGCGCCTTCTCCGGCAAAGCGGGCTCTGGCTGGACGGATCAGGAGCTTCGCAGCAACGCCTTTGGCGTCCTGTGCGACGGCGGCCTGAAAGTGGTGGACCTGGAAATCGAACGGGATGCCAAGGGCAATGCCGCCTTCAACGGCAAGTGCGGCTAGGCTGCCCGTGGCGCTGCGCCTTTGGGGCTGGCCTGCCGGGCAATTTGCGCGCTTTAACCCTTTCTCAGAAATCCCAAACAAACCCCAAACGCACCGCTCTCCCCAAACGCAACCGTTTCGCCGCGAAACCCCTTGCCACATGGGGCCGCAGGGCGTATAGGGCGCAAGTTCGCTGATGCGAATAGGGGCGGGATGATTCCCGCCTTTTGGGTTCGATGAGGGATTGCGGTGAGCGCAGGCCCTCCTCTCAACCTCAACGCCTAGAATAAGGCTATACGATGCAAAGCCAAAACATCCGTATCCGGCTGAAGGCATTTGACTACCGCGTGCTGGATTCCAGCACCCAGGAAATCGTCAACACTGCCAAGCGGACCGGCGCCCAAGTGCGCGGCCCGATCCCGCTGCCGAACAAGATTGAGAAGTTCACCGTTCTGCGTGGCCCTCACATCGACAAGAAATCCCGCGACCAGTTCGAGATCCGCACCCACAAGCGTCTTCTCGACATCGTCGACCCGACTCCGCAGACCGTGGACGCGCTGATGAAGCTCGACCTGGCCGCCGGCGTTGACGTCGAAATCAAGCTGCAGTCGTAAGATCGGAGGGTATTAGATATGCGTTCCGGTATTATCGCAAAGAAAGTCGGCATGACCCGGCTGTTCATGGAAGACGGCAAGCAGATTCCTGTGACCGTTCTGTCGCTGGACGGCCTGCAGGTTGTTGCGCAGCGCACCGAGGAAAAAGACGGCTACACCGCCGTTCAGCTGGGTGCAGGCTCCGCCAAGGCAAAGCGTACTTCGCAAGCCATGCGCGGTGTCTTCGCAGCGGCCAAGGTTGAACCCAAGCGCAAGCTGGTCGAATTCCGCGTTCCCGCGGACGGCCTGATCGAAGTCGGCGCCGAAATCTCGGCCGAACACTTCCTGGCAGGCCAGAAAGTGGACGTGACCGGCACCTCGATCGGTAAAGGTTTCGCCGGTGCCATGAAGCGGCACAACTTCGGCGGCCTGCGCGCCTCGCACGGTGTGTCGATCTCGCACCGTTCGCACGGTTCGACCGGTCAGTGTCAGGACCCGGGCAAGGTCTTCAAAGGCAAGAAAATGGCCGGCCACATGGGCGCAGCCCGCGTGACCACCCAGAACCTGGAAGTGGTGAAAACCGACGCCGAGCGCGGCCTGGTCTTCATCAAGGGCGCCGTTCCGGGCCCGAAATCCGGCTGGGTTACCGTCAAGGATGCCGTGAAGAAGAAAGCCCCCGAGGGTCTGCCTTTCCCGGCCGCTCTGAAAACTGCGGAAGCTTCCGCGGAAGGTGGTGAAGCATGAAACTTGACGTGATCAAACTCGACGGCGGCAAGGCTGGCGACATCGAGCTGTCCGAAGACCTGTTCGGCCTGGAGCCGCGTGCGGACATCCTGCACCGTGTGGTCCGCTGGCAGCGCAACAATGCGCAGCAGGGCACCCACAAGGTGAAGACCCGCTCCGAGACCTCCTACTCGACCAAGAAGATCTACCGCCAGAAGGGCACCGGCGGCGCACGCCACGGTGACCGCAACGCGCCGATCTTCCGCAAGGGCGGCATCTACAAGGGCCCCGTTGTCCGGTCGCACGGCCACGAGCTGACCAAGAAGTTCCGCAAGCTGGGCCTGCGCCACGCGCTGTCCGCCAAAGCCAAAGCGGGCGAGCTGGTCATCATCGAGGACGCTGCTGCCGAAGGCAAGACCGCAGCTCTGGCCAAGCAGGTGAAAAACCTGGGCTGGAAGCGCGCGCTGATCATCGACGGCGCATCGGTCAACGAAGGCTTCCTGCAAGCGTCGCGCAACATCGAAGGTCTGGACATCCTGCCGACCATCGGTGCCAACGTCTATGACATCCTGAAGCGTGACACCCTGGTGATCACCAAGGCGGGTGTCGAAGCACTGGAGGCTCGTCTGAAATGAGCGTGAAGGCAGAACACTACGACGTGATCCGCAAGCCGATCATCACCGAGAAATCCACCATGGCGTCCGAGAACGGCGCAGTGGTGTTCGAGGTGGCAATCGACTCCAACAAGCCGCAGATCAAGGAAGCTGTCGAGGCTCTCTTTGGTGTGAAGGTGAAAGCGGTCAACACCACCGTCACCAAGGGTAAGGTGAAGCGTTTCCGCGGTCAGATCGGCCGCCGCAAGGACGTGAAAAAAGCCTATGTTACCCTGGAAGAAGGCAACACCATCGACGTGTCCACCGGACTCTGAGATTTGTGTCTTTGACAAGATTGAGAGGCCCTCGCGCAAGCGGGGGCCTTTTGCGTTGGGGCAGGGGGCTTGGGGCATGGCGGGGTCCTTGCGGAAGCTTTGCTCCGAGGTATAGCCGCTAGTGGTTAAGGTCAGGGGAGCCCTGCGTGCGGTGGGTGCGCAACAGGTGGCTTCCGATTGTTTCCTGGAAAGTCTTCAGGCCCCTGCATAAGCGGGGGCCTGCGCAAAATTTTTGAAAGAAACTCATGCCTTCATATGAGTTACTAGTTGCAGCAGTCAGAACTTGTCCGTGCAGGACTTGAGGGCGATTGCTTCTTGTGCGGACAACTGAGTGCCCGGCGGGTCAGTCCGCAATGACCTTTCTCCGGACGGGGAAGTGTCAACGATGAGCTTTGTCTTGAGGCCAGTTTCTGCGCGGCAGTGATCCAGGGCTTCTTGCGAAGGGATCGCAGTGGAGCCGCAAGCAGAGACCAGGCAAATGCCGGCAACTGCAGCGATTCGCAAAAACACTTTTGTCATTGTGTATCCTTTATGGTGTGTAGCGCGCCGGCTGGTTTAGCAAGTCGCTTTCAGGTTGTCACGGGCGCGGAATCAAGGCCGCAGGCCGCCGCGCCAGCGCCGTCCCGCCCCCATGGGGCGGCGCTTTGGCTGGTATTCTGCGTGTCGGCGAGGTCGTACGGGCTTGGCTGGGATAAAACTGCCAAGCGCCACGTTGAGAGCGCGCCCTCCCTCGGGACGGCGCTAGCGCGGTCTTTCAATTGAGGAATTAAGTTTGACGCCGCATCTTCTGACTGGATTTGAGTTGCACTGAAGAGCACCCCTAAAGGTTGCAAATCTCCGTGGGAAAGTTGAAGCTATATAGGCTCGTATCGTGCATTCGAGCACTGCAGATTTCTCTCAAGGCTATTAAGACAAATGCTGAAGTTAGTTTTGAAGTACCTTCTTATCACTTCCGGTGTGGCGGCCGTCGGACTCGGATTGGGGCTGATAGACGCAGTGGCAGTAGATGGAAGTTCTATGACGCTTATGGGCGTGCTTGGGATGCTTCTGTTCTTTTTCAGCCCAGCGGTTTCCGGGTTTTGGTTTTGGTATAAGCATAGGAAGGTGGCTGCTGCGGGCAGGAAAGCGGCTGAAGCAAAAGATCAAAAAGACCACTTAAGACGCCGTTTCTTGGAGCGGCAAAGACTGATAGATGCGATTGATCGCCACCGCTCTCCCCTAACCAGAAACTTGGAACGGGCACTCAAGAAGAACGACTATGGGGCGCTGGTAGCGGACACAACTGCGCAAGCCTTAGCCGAATTCTTCGCAAGTATTGATCTTGATCTTAGTATCATTGACGAGAGTGAGGCGTCTGACCTTGTTTTTGAGCAGTTGAACTTTCGCCGGAATGAGGACGCTGAAGTCGGGTTTGATTCTGGCAATCTGCCTTTTGATGGTCACTCTTTTGAAAAGTGGGTTGCCGAAGCCTTGATCGGATTCGGCTGGGAGGCTGAGGTGACCGCTGGATCAGGTGATCAAGGCATTGATGTAATTGCCATAAAGAACGGTAAAAAGATTGGTCTTCAATGTAAGCTCTATAGTAGCGCCGTAGGCAACAAAGCAGTGCAAGAAGCTCACTCCGGAAAAGTGTACTATGATGCGCATGAAGCTGGAGTTCTCTCCAATGCTAGCTATACAGCAAGTGCGAAGGATTTGGCAGAAGTTACTGGAGTGAAGCTGCTTTCACATCACGACATTCCTCACCTATATGAGAAGATGTTTGGTGCGCCTGCAGTCTCTTAGTTTTGGTTTGCGCTGAAATCCCTTTCCGCCCCTAGACTCCCCCAAACACCTCTGCTAAGTCGCACCAATCCTGCAGACCCCGGATTCGTTCCGGGGTCGTTACGTTTGTCAGGATGTTCGAACCTGGGGACCTTCGGGGCCCTATAACTCAGGCACCTACGGGGGCCTTAAACATAGCGGGTCCAAAGACAAGAACCTAAGGGCCTGCACGCTAAACGGAAGACAGAAAGCATGGCACTCAAGTCGTATAAGCCGACGACGCCGGGCCAGCGTGGGCTGGTTCTGATCGACCGTTCGGAGCTTTGGAAAGGGCGTCCGGTCAAATCTCTCACTGAGGGTCTGACCAAATCGGGCGGCCGGAACAACACCGGACGGATCACTGCACGCCGCCGTGGCGGCGGCGCAAAGCGCCTCTACCGGATCGTTGACTTCAAACGGAACAAATTTGATGTAGCGGCCACCGTTGAGCGGATCGAATACGACCCGAACCGGACCGCATTCATCGCGCTGATCAAATACGAAGACGGCGAGCAAGCCTACATCCTGGCGCCGCAGCGTCTGGCTGTCGGCGACAAGGTCGTCGCGTCTGCCAAGGCAGACATCAAGCCGGGCAACGCAATGCCGTTCTCGGGCATGCCGATCGGTACCATCGTTCACAACATCGAAATGAAGCCCGGCAAAGGCGGCCAGATCGCCCGTGCAGCCGGTACTTACGCTCAGTTCGTTGGCCGTGACGGCGGTTACGCTCAGATCCGCCTGTCCTCGGGCGAACTGCGCCTGGTGCGTCAGGAATGCATGGCCACCGTCGGTGCCGTGTCGAACCCGGACAACTCGAACCAGAACTTCGGTAAAGCCGGCCGTATGCGCCACAAGGGCAAGCGTCCCTCCGTGCGTGGTGTCGTCATGAACCCGATCGACCACCCCCACGGCGGTGGTGAAGGCCGGACCTCCGGTGGCCGCCACCCGGTGACCCCCTGGGGCAAACCGACCAAGGGCAAACGGACCCGCAACAAAAACAAGGCGTCGCAGAAGCTCATCGTCCGCTCGCGCCACGCCAAGAAGAAAGGCCGCTAATCCATGGCACGTTCCGTATGGAAAGGCCCCTTCGTTGATGCTTACGTCCTGAAAAAGGCCGAAGCAGCGCGTGAATCGGGCCGCAATGAAGTGATCAAGATCTGGTCGCGCCGTTCCACCATCTTGCCGCAGTTCGTCGGCCTGACCTTTGGTGTCTACAACGGCAAAAAGCACATCCCAGTCAACGTCTCGGAAGACATGATCGGTCAGAAGTTCGGTGAGTACTCGCCGACCCGCACCTATTATGGCCATGCCGCAGACAAAAAAGCGAAGCGGAAGTAAGTCATGGGCAAGGAAAAGAACCCCCGCCGCGTGGCAGACAACGAAGCAATGGCAAAACTGCGCATGCTCCGTACCTCCCCGCAGAAACTGAACCTGGTGGCTCAGATGATCCGCGGCAAGAAAGTCGAGAAGGCGCTGACCGACCTGACTTTCTCCAACAAGCGGATTGCGCAGGACGTGAAGAAATGCCTTCAGTCCGCGATTGCGAACGCTGAGAACAACCACAACCTGGACGTCGATGAACTGATCGTCGCCGAGGCATGGGTTGGCAAGAACCTGACCATGAAGCGCGGCCGTCCGCGGGCTCGTGGCCGGTTCGGCAAAATCCTGAAGCCGTTCGCGGAGATCACCATCAAGGTGCGTCAAGTTGAGGAGCAAGCCTAATGGGTCAGAAAGTCAATCCGATCGGCATGCGCCTGCAGGTGAACCGCACCTGGGACAGCCGCTGGTACGCCGACACCAAAGACTATGGTGATCTGCTGCTCGAGGACATCAAAATCCGCGAGTTCATCAAGGAAGAGTGCAAGCAGGCTGGCATTGCGCGCGTGATCATCGAACGCCCGCACAAGAAATGCCGCGTGACCATTCACACCGCCCGTCCGGGCGTCATCATCGGCAAGAAAGGCGCGGACATCGAAGTCCTGCGCAAGAAAATTGCCAAGATGACCGACTCCGAGCTGCACCTCAACATCGTTGAAGTGCGCAAGCCGGAACTGGATGCTCAGCTGGTTGGCGAGTCCATCGCCCAGCAGCTGGAGCGCCGTGTGTCCTTCCGCCGTGCCATGAAACGGGCCGTGCAGAACGCCATGCGCATGGGCGCCCTGGGTATCCGGGTGAACGTCGCTGGCCGTCTGGGCGGTGCGGAAATCGCGCGTACCGAATGGTACCGTGAAGGCCGCGTGCCGCTGCACACCCTGCGTGCCGACATCGATTACGCACACTCCGAAGCGATGACCCCCTACGGGATCATCGGGATCAAGGTCTGGATCTTCAAAGGCGAGATCATGGAGCACGATCCTTCGGCGCGTGACCGTAAAGCACAAGAAATCCAGGACGGCCCTGCACCCCGTGGTGCCGGTGGCGGCCGTCGCTAAGGAGGATTTGAGATGCTTCAGCCAAAGCGCACTAAATTCCGCAAGATGCATAAGGGCCGGATCCACGGCCTGGCAAAAGGCGGCTCCGACCTGAACTTCGGCACCTATGGCCTGAAGGCAACCACCCCTGAGCGTGTGACTGCACGCCAGATCGAGGCTGCCCGCCGTGCCATGACCCGCCACATGAAGCGTCAGGGCCGTGTTTGGATCCGTATCTTCCCGGACACTCCGGTGACCTCGAAGCCGACCGAAGTCCGTATGGGTAAAGGTAAAGGTTCCGTGGACTACTGGGCAGCCAAGGTTAAGCCTGGCCGCGTGATGTTTGAGATCGACGGCGTCAGCGATGAAGTCGCCCGCGAGGCCCTGCGCCTGGCGGCGATGAAGCTGCCGGTCAAGACCCGCGTCGTGGTCCGCGAAGACTGGTAAGTTTCACGACTGCCATGAAATGAAAGCCCCCGCCGGGAGACCGGCGGGGGTTTTTCTGTTGAGTCAGCTGTATCAGCCAAGGGGCGGCCAAGCCTGCCGCGCGGGTTTGGCTGCTCCACTCCCCACTTGCCGTTGAGCCTCGCCTGATGCACACTTGCTGGCGGGGAGGGATGTCTGTTTCACCGCGGGCCGATTGGCAAGCGGGCCAGCGCGGTGCCATGCTTTGGGAGGAGTGTGTCATGACATCCAAGACCGCAGGGTCCACACCGCCGGACAAACTGAAACCGCCGCCGCAGTTTGTGCCTGAGGTCAATAAGGTGACCGCGGGCGATATCGCCGCGTCGCTGAAGGCCGGGGTGTCCGACTTCCGCGCGCACCCTTTCATGAGCGGATTCTTCGGCCTGTTCTATGCGGTTTTCGGGATCCTGTTTGTCTGGTGCCTGGTCTGGCTCGGCGCGATCTGGATGATCATTCCCGCCGCTGTGGGCTTTCCGCTGGTCGCGCCATTCGCCGCCGCCGGGCTGTATGAAATGTCCCGCCGGCTGCAAAAGGGAGAGCGCTTCGGCTGGTCCGATATCCTCACCGTGGTGGCCGATCAGCGTAAGCGCGAACTGGGCTGGATGGCTTTTGTCACCCTGTTCATTTTCTGGGTGTGGATTTACCAGATCCGGCTTTGGCTGGCGATCATCCTCAAGGATGCGTCCTTCTCGGATTTTGACGGTTTTCTGAGCACCGTATTCTTCACGCCGCAGGGCTGGACCTTCCTTGCAATTGGCACCTGTGTAGGCGCCTTTTTGTCGGTTGTTCTGTTCTCGTTGACCGTCATCGCCATGCCGATGCTGATGGACCGGGAAACCAATTTCGTGTCCGCGATGCTGACGTCCCTTCGCGTTGTCTCGGAAAGCCCGGTGGTCATGCTCGCCTGGGCGGCGATCATCTCGGCGGCTATGCTGGTGTCGCTGGTTCCGGCGTTTCTGGGCCTGATCTTCACCTTGCCGGTCCTTGGCCACACCACATGGCATCTTTATCAGCGGGCCGTGCCGCCGGTGCAGGGGGGATCTGTCCAGCCATCACCTTGACACCTGCGTGCGTTCTTCGTCCGCAGGGAAGCGACGCGCAATCCTCAGGCGGTTGCGGGGCAAGCCCGCGGGCGTAGCGGATTGAGCAATGGCGGCAACGAAATCACCGGCGGCACGGGGCGAGCCGTTATGGGGCCGGACGGGGAGGCAACCCGGTCTGTTTGCGGACTGCGGCCGAGGCCGTGGTCAGCTCCGCCCCGGGATTGCCTGCCAGCCCCTTGCGCGGGCCCCTATGCCGCTTGCGCGACGGTAGCCTGCACCGGGGCCGCAGGCGCAGCCGCCGCGGGCTCCAGCCGGAAGCCGGAGATCGCCCTGGTCAGGTTGCCCGCCTCGTCGCGCAGCATCTGGCCGGCTGCTGCGGTTTCCTCCAGCATGGCGGCGCTGCGCTGGGAATCCTTGTCCAGCGCCTCAATCGCCACATTCACCTCGGAAATGCCGTTCGCCTGTTCGGTTGCGTTTTCGGCGATTTCGTTCACCTTTTCCGCGGCCTGGGTGACCGTCTGATGGATTGCGGCCAGCGCCTCGCCGGCCTCATCGACCAGCTCCACGCCGCCAGTGACTTCGCTCTGGCTGCTGTTGATCAGCGTGCTGATCTCATTGGCCGCCTCGGAAGAGCGCTGCGCCAGCGCCCGCACTTCTGAGGCGACAACCGCAAATCCGCGCCCGGCTTCGCCCGCGCGCGCGGCCTCCACCCCGGCGTTCAGCGCCAGCAGGTTGGTCTGGAATGCCACATCGTCGATCAGGCCGGTGATTTTGGAGATCGCGTCCGAGGAGTCCTTGATCCGCTGCATGGCAGAGACGGTTTTTTCCGCGACCTCGCGGGTGGCTTCCGCCTTGGTCTGGGCGTCGTTGACGAACTGCCGGGCGTCCTGGGCGCTGGCGGCGGTGTCGTGGACCGTGTCGCGGACCGTTTGCAGCGCCGCTGCGGTTTGCTCCAGCGCCGCGGCGGAGGATTCGCCGCGCTGCGAGGCATCGGCGACCGCCGCGGCGATCTCCTGCGAGGTGTCGTTCAGCATTTTTCCGCTGCCTGCCAGTTGCTGGACCACTGTTTCAAGACTGCCGGCCAGGTTGTCGATGGCCCCGGCGATATCCTTGAATACGCCCTTTTGCCCTGCGGGCATCCGCTGTGTCAGATCGCCCTCGGCGATTGCGTCCAGCACCTTCAGCACATCGCCCAGGCCCTTCTCGGCCACTTCGCCGATTGTGTTCACGCCCTGGCCCAGGCCGCTGTCCCGGCTGTCATCGCCGCCGGTTGCGATGCGGCGCGAGAAATCGCCCTCTCCGCAGGCCGCGATGACTTCGGTGACTTCCCTGGTCAGCTGCTGCTTGGCGGCCTCCGCCTCGCGGAACGCGCCGACCGCACTGGCAATTGCGGCAGTCTCGCGGATTCCGGTTTTCGGGATGGCCGGGCTGAAGTCGTTCTGCATCATCTTTTTCAGCACGGTGTCGGTCTGCTTAAGCGGCCGGGCAATGCTGCGGGCCAGAAGCAGGGCCACCGCCACGAACAGGATAGAGCCGCCGATGCCCGCCCGAAGCGCGTTGGTCTGAGCCCCGGCGCTGACTGCCTCGCCTTGGGCCCAGACCTGCGCAAGCAGGGCGCGCACCTCGTCATGGACCGCGGCCAGCAGCGGCTCGGCGCCGGCATAATGGCCGGACACCTGCTTGCGTAGCTGCTGTTCCTTCAGCGACTCTTCCACATAGGCGGCAAAGGACTTCTGGTAGGCCTCCATCAGTCCCAGGATCTCCTTCTGCCGGGCGGTGCTGCCGTAAAAGCTGTCCGGGAAAGCGCGGAACTCCTCCACCCGTGCGTTCAGCCGGTCCAGGTATTTCGGCGCCTTACGCATGATAAAGTCCTTCTCATGCCGCCGCATCATCAGCATTTTCACTTGCATGACCGGCTGATCCAGGGATTTCAGGGTGGCTTCGGCATTCTTGACCGCCGTGCGCAACTGCCCCTCCAGGCCGCTGTTTTCATCCAGGCCCAGCCGCTTGTTGCTGCTGGCAAGGGCGGCAAAGCTTGCCTCATAGGCGTCAATCGCGGCGCCGATTTCCTTGAGCTGCGGGCCTGTGCCGGACAGTTCCGCCACCTCCGGCATCCGGCGGACGAGAGAGCCGTAGGTCGCCTGTATCCGGGTCATGGTTGCGGCGTGGCGGGACAGGTATTTGTCATCGCGGCGCAGCAGGAAATCCTTTTCGGCGCGCCGGGCCATCAGGAACTCAAGCTCGATTTTATCGAGGCCAAGGTAGATCTCCTCGATTTCGGCAACGCGCCGCTGCATGTCGTCGCGCACGCCGTGCGAATACAGAAGAAGGCTGATCAGGGCGGCCATCAGACCCCCGGCCAGAACAATGATGGAAAGAATTGCCGTGCTGACGGTGAGTTTTGCTTTCATGTGACCTGGACCATTTCACTGAGACATCTAGTTGGTGTTGTTTTGGTCCAAAATGGACAGCATTCGTTAAATCAGCGTGAGCTTACCGAGGGTAAATTGAACTATTCCAACATGCTGGCGGCGCTGCACGCCAGGGGCGAAACCGGTTGCCGCCCCGCCGCAGGCTCTCGCGCTTGGCTGCGGACTGCGGTAAGACGCAGCCATGGCCCAGATTGAATCGCTCTTTGTGACCCGCCTCTACCGCGCGCAGCTGTCCGAATTCGGACCCAAGGTTGATGCGCAGGAACTGGAAAACTCCTGCCTTGTCATCGCCGGCGATGATGATGCCGGGCAGGATTGGTGCGAGGAGAACGGTTACCCGGGCTATACCTCCTATGCCTCCCTGACCGATCTGCCATGGCGGTTCCCGATCTTTGCCGATCTGGTGAAATCGCTGGACAGCCATGTCGCGGCTTTTGCCAAGGATCTGGAGTTTGATCTGGACGGGCGCAAGCTGAAGCTGGAGGACCTGTGGATCAACATCCTGCCCGAGGGCGGCACCCACTCCAGCCACCTGCATCCGCATTCGGTGATTTCCGGCACCACCTATGTGTCGATGCCGGACGGTGCCTCCGCGCTCAAGCTGGAGGATCCGCGCTCTGCCCGGATGATGGCGGCGCCAACCCGCACCAAGGACGCACGGCGCGAGCTGCAGCCGTTCATCTACATGAAGCCGGACGTTGGCGATGTGCTGCTGTGGGAAAGCTGGCTGCGCCACGAAGTGCCTATGAACATGGCCGAGGACGAGCGGATCTCGGTCAGCTTCAATTACAAGTGGGAGTGAGCCCGCGCGCCGCGCCCGCTAAGGGCGTTTGTCTGACACAAACCGACTGGAACCCCTAATGCATCCCAAGATTCGAAGCGCGCTTCATGCAATCGGCCTCCACGTAAGCAGTGCGTCCAAGTACAAGGGCCTGCAGAACCAGCTGGAGGAAAGCCGCCGCAAGGCGGCTGAGGGGGACGCCTTCCGGGATTTCCTGCTCGCCAATCTCAACGGCGCCAGCGCCGGTTGGCAGTCCCAGGCAAGCCAGGACGTATTCGCTCTGGTCGCCAATGGCTTCAAGCGGGGCGGGTATTTCGTCGAGTTCGGGGCCACCAACGGCAAATCCATCAGCAACACCTATGTGCTGGAAAAGGAGTTCGGCTGGACCGGCATCGTGGCCGAGCCCGCAAAGTGCTGGCACGAGGACCTGCGCCGCAACCGCTCCTGCGAGGTTGAGTTCGATTGCGTCTGGAAGGAAACCGGGGCGGAGCTGGAATTCAAGGAGACCGGCGCGGCGGAGCTGTCGACGATCTCGGATTTCAGCGAAGCGGACCTGCACTCAAGAAGCCGGCGCAAGGCGATAAGCTATCCGGTCAAAACCGTTTCGCTGCTGGATATGCTCGACCGGCACGGCGCCCCGCGGGAGATTGATTTCCTGTCGGTTGATACCGAGGGCAGCGAACTGGATATTCTGAAGGCGTTCGATTTCAGCAAATACCGGTTCAATGCCATTACGGTGGAGCACAATTACACCGAGCAGAGGGCGGAGATCAGGGCGCTGCTGGAGCAGAACGGCTACAGGAACGTCGCTGCCGGGGCGTCCGGCTATGACGACTGGTTCGTGCCTCAGGACAGCCCGGTCAAGGCCGGCTGACCGGCCAGGGCCGAGGCCGGCTGAGCCTGCAACCGGCACGCGGCGCCCGCCTGGCCGGGCAGGGGCGCCGGACTGCGCCGGCTGCCCTGGTGCGGCGGCCAATCTTTCCCTTGCCCCCGCACCCGGTCTCCATTATAGGGACCCATCGCTTGTCCCCAATCCGCGTTGGATCCGGGCCAAGTGATTCTTTTTTCCGCGCTTTCCGGCGCGGTTTGACATAACCCACCAGGTAAAAAGGTGACCCGTCAGGGGCCTTCTGGTGCTTTGGACAAGGAACAAAGGCGATGAACGCCAATGATCTGCGCGAGAAGACCGTGGATGAACTCCGCGATATGCTCGCATCCCTGAAAAAAGAGAGCTTCAACCTGCGCTTTCAGCAGGCGACCGGTCAGCTGGAAAACACTGCCGGCATCAAAGCGGCCCGCCGCAATGCTGCCAAAGTGAAGACCATCCTGAACGAAAAAGCTGCAGCAGCAGCCGAATAAGGAGCGACACAATGCCCAAACGTATCCTGCAAGGCGTTGTGACCAGCGACGCAAACGCCCAGACCGTCACCGTCTCGGTTGAACGCCGCTTCACGCACCCGGTTCTGAAGAAAACCATCCGTAAGTCCAAGAAGTACCGGGCTCACGATGAAAAGAACGCTTTCAAGGTCGGCGACACCGTACGCATCATCGAATGCGCGCCGAAATCGAAAACGAAACGCTGGGAAGTTCTGGAAGCCTAAGAGTCTCATCCGAGACTCCTGGCGACTGGGCTGAACAGCAAAGTCGAAACCCTGGGGGATCACAGCACGCATCGCTGCCCCAAAGGTCGGGAGAAACCACATGATCCAGATGCAAACAAATCTGGATGTAGCTGACAACTCCGGCGCCCGCCGAGTTCAGTGCATCAAGGTTCTGGGTGGCTCCAAGCGTAAATACGCATCCGTAGGCGACATCATCGTCGTCTCGGTCAAGGAAGCCATCCCGCGCGGCCGCGTGAAAAAAGGCGACGTCCGTAAGGCCGTTGTCGTGCGCACCGCCAAAGAAGTCCGCCGCGAAGACGGCACCGCGATCCGTTTTGACCGGAACGCAGCCGTTATCCTGAACAACAACAACGAGCCGGTCGGTACCCGTATCTTTGGCCCGGTTGTTCGTGAACTGCGCGCGAAGAACTTCATGAAGATCATCTCGCTGGCTCCGGAGGTGCTGTAATCATGGCTGCTAAACTCCGTAAAGGCGACAAGGTCGTCGTGCTGGCCGGCAAGGACAAGGGCAAAGAAGGCACCATCGCCTCCGTTGACCCGAAGGCCGGCAAAGCCGTTGTCGAAGGCGTGAACATGGCGATCCGCCACACTCGCCAGACCCAAAACAGCCAGGGCGGCCGTCTGCCCAAGGCACTGCCGATCGACCTGTCGAACCTGGCACTGCTGGACAGCAACGGCAAAGCAACCCGTGTCGGCTTCCGCGAGGAAGACGGTAAGAAGGTGCGCTTCGCCAAGACCACCGGGGAGACTGTCTGATGCTTGACGCTGCAACCTACACCCCGCGCCTGAAGACCCTCTACAAAGAGACCATCCGTGGCGCTCTGAAAGAGGAATTCGGCTACAAGAACGACATGATGCTCCCCAAGCTGGAGAAAATCGTTCTGAACATCGGCTGCGGCCGCGCGGCTGTCAAAGACAGCAAGAAAGCCAAATCCGCTCAGGCCGACCTGACCCTCATCGCGGGCCAGAAAGCTCTGACCACCGTGGCAAAGAACTCCATCGCCGGCTTCCGCGTTCGCGAAGGCATGCCGATGGGTGCCAAGGTGACCCTGCGCGGCGACCGGATGTACGAATTCCTGGATCGTCTGATCACCATTGCGATGCCCCGTATCCGCGACTTCCGCGGCGTTTCGGGCACCTCGTTTGACGGCCGCGGCAACTATGCCATGGGCCTGAAAGAGCACATCGTGTTCCCGGAAATCGATTTCGACAAAATCGATGAGCCCTGGGGCATGGACATCGTGATCGCCACCACCGCGAAAACCGACGCGGAAGCAAAGGCGCTGTTGAAAGCTTTCAACATGCCCTTCAACAGCTAAGCGCGGGAAGGAAGAGACCATGGCTAAGAAAAGCATGATCGAACGCGAGAAGAAGCGCGAGCGCCTGGTGGCAAAATACGCCGCAAAGCGCGCCGAGCTGAAAGAGATCGCGAATGACGAAAGCCGCCCGATGGAAGAGCGCTTCAAGGCGCGTCTGAAACTGGCGAAACTGCCGCGCAACTCGGCCCCGAGCCGTTTGCACAACCGCTGCCAGCTGACCGGCCGTCCGCACGCTTACTACCGTAAGCTGAAGATCAGCCGTATCGCGCTGCGCGAGCTGGGGTCTGCTGGTCAGATCCCCGGCCTGGTGAAATCGAGCTGGTAAGGGAGAGAGTGGTATGAACGATCCTATCGGCGATATGCTCACCCGTATCCGTAACTCTCAGATGCGCGGCAAATCCACCGTCATGACCCCGGCTTCCAAGCTGCGGGCATGGGTGCTGGACGTGCTGGCGGACGAGGGCTACATCCGCGGTTATGAGAAGACCACTGGTGAAAATGGCCACCCGGCCATCGAAATCAGCCTGAAATACTTCGACGGCGAACCTGTCATTCGCGAGCTCAAGCGGGTTTCCAAGCCCGGCCGCCGCGTTTACATGGGCGTCAATGACATCCCGTCGGTCCGTCAGGGCCTGGGCGTGTCGATTGTCTCCACCCCCAAGGGTGTGATGTCGGACGCAAGCGCACGCGCAGCCAACGTTGGCGGCGAAGTGCTTTGCACCGTCTTCTAAGGAGGCCTCGCAATGTCCCGTATTGGTAAGAAACCGGTCGAACTGCCCAGCGGCGTATCCGCCTCTGTGTCCGGCCAGACCATCGAAGTGAAAGGCCCGAAAGGCGCCCGCAGCTTTACCGCAACCGACGACGTCACCCTGTCCGTGAACGACAACGTTGTCACCATCGAGCCGCGCGGCAAGTCCAAGCGTGCCCGTCAGCAGTGGGGCATGTCCCGCACTCAGGTGGCCAACCTCGTGACCGGCGTGACCCAGGGCTTCAAGAAAGAGCTTGAGATCCAGGGTGTGGGTTACCGGGCGCAGATGCAGGGTAACACCCTGAAGCTGAACCTGGGCTACAGCCACGATGTCGACTTCGTTGCTCCGGAAGGTATCACCATTACCGCGCCGAAGCAGACCGAAATCGTTGTGGAAGGTATCGACCAGCAGCAGGTGGGCGAAGTGGCGGCGAAAATCCGCGACTGGCGCCGTCCCGAGCCGTACAAAGGCAAGGGCATCCGCTACAAGGGCGAGTTCATCTTCCGCAAGGAAGGCAAGAAGAAGTAAGGACCAGCAAAATGGCAAACAGCAAACGTACCCTGTTTCTGAAGCGCCGGCTGCGCGTCCGGAACAAGCTTCGCAAAGTGAACGCAGGCCGTCCGCGTCTGTCCGTGCACCGTTCGAACAAGAACATCTCTGTTCAGCTGATCGACGACCTGCGCGGCGTGACCGTGGCCTCCGCTTCGACCCTGGAAAAAGATCTGGGCGTTGTCGGCAAGAACAACGTCGAAGCAGCAGCCAAGGTTGGCGCAGCGATCGCCGAGCGCGCAAAAGCGGCCGGCGTGACCGAAGCCTACTTCGACCGCGGTGGCTTCCTGTTCCACGGCAAAGTGAAGGCTCTGGCCGACGCTGCGCGTGAAGGCGGCCTGAAGATCTAAATCCCATGCGGGCGGCCTTTCGGGGCCGCCCCGATGATCCGGGAGGCCGGCCTGACGCCGGACCCTCACCAAGGATCGGACAAACAGGCGCCTGAGCGCCCTATGAAAGGAATGCCTGATGGCAGAACGTGAAAACCGCCGCGGCCCGCGCCGCGACCGTGAAGAAACACCGGAATTCGCAGATCGTCTGGTCGCGATCAACCGCGTGTCGAAAACCGTCAAAGGCGGCAAGCGCTTTGGCTTCGCAGCCCTGGTTGTCGTAGGCGACCAGAAAGGCCGCGTGGGCTTTGGCAAGGGCAAGGCGAAAGAAGTGCCCGAGGCGATCCGTAAGGCAACCGAGCAGGCCAAGCGCCAGATGATCCGTGTGCCGCTGAAAGAAGGCCGCACCCTGCACCACGACATGGCCGGCCGTCACGGCGCAGGCAAAGTTGTGATGCGCACCGCACCGGAAGGTACCGGTATCATCGCAGGTGGTCCGATGCGTGCCGTGTTCGAGATGCTGGGCATCAAGGACGTGGTCTCCAAGTCGATCGGCTCGCAGAACCCCTACAACATGATCCGCGCCACCCTGAACGGCCTGCAGAAAGAGCAGAGCCCGCGCTCGGTGGCTCAGCGCCGCGGCAAAAAGGTTGCTGACATCCTGCCCAAGCGGGACGACGCACCGGCAGCTGCCGAAGCTGAAGCGTAAGGAGTAGAGAGACATGGCAAAAACCATCGTCGTCAAGCAGATCGGCTCGCCGATCCGCCGCCCCGCCAAGCAGCGCGCAACCCTGGTTGGCCTGGGCCTGAACAAGATGCACAAGACCCGTGAGCTGGAGGACACTCCTTCGGTCCGCGGCATGGTCGAATCGATCCCGCACCTGGTTCAGATCATCGAAGAGCGCGGCTAAGCCCTTTTCGGTATCAGACTTTGGAAAACGCCTCCGGGAAACCGGGGGCGTTTTTCGTTTCGGGGCGCCGCGGCACGCCCTGTTTGTCCGGTCAGAGGCGAAGCGGACGTGTTGTGCCGCGGCCTTTGCATGGTATGCGTTTGCAGATCCGTCCCGGCATAGGCAGCGAACCAGCAATGACCGACCCGTCCCGCGATGTCCCGAGAAAACGCGCCCGCACCGCCTTTGGCCTGATGGCAGGCCTGCTCTTTCTGCTCACCGGCGTCCTTGGCCTGTCCGGGCGCAGCGATTGGAACCCGCTTGCCACTGTCTCGGAGCGGACAGCGGAGAATATCGCGGCCTCAGCGGTGACGGTGTATGTGTCGCTCCGGGCAATCAACGCCGCGCTGTCCACGGCGCAGGAGATCGAGGTGGGCGCCTCGGTTGTCGGGCAGGCAAGCCTGCAGCCGCTGAAGGTGCTGGAACCCGTCGATGACACGGTGGAGCGCGTGGCCGATGCCGTGTTTCTCGTGGCGGCCGGCGCCGCGCTTGCCGCTGTGGGTCTGGCGCCGGTGGTGTCGGTTGGCCTCGTGGTGCTCGGCGCCGCGCTGCTGGGCCGGCTCTCCTTCGGCCGCAGTTCCGCGCTTGCCAGGACAGTGAGACCGCTTTGCAACAAGGCGATCACCGTGGGCATTGCGGTCGGCTTTGCCATCCCCGCGGTGTTCGTGCTGGCTGTGTGGGTCGGAGAGCAGGCCACTGCGGCGCAGATGAGCGCTGCCATGGCTGAGCTTGATGCCGTCGCGCAGGAGGCGAATTTCCTCATCGGCGCAGAGGCGGCTGAGGCAGAGGCGGCGTCTCCGGCAGAGGAGGGAGATGCAGGGGTGCTGGGTTGGCTGAGCAGCCGGATCAGCGAAGCCGGAGACAGCGTGAGCGGTGTTTTTGAGCAAAGCGGCCGGTATCTGGACGCCGCGCAGGTCTTCGTGGAGGAAGCCGACACGATACTGCGCTCTTCCCTGACGATCATCGGCATCTTCACGCTCCGGATGCTCGTCTTGCCGGTCTTCCTGCTTTGGGGGGCATTGTCGCTGCTCCGGACCGTTTTGCGCCCTGCGGCGGAAGCGTAATACCCCCAGTGCCCCTCGCCTTGAGAGGCGCTTGGCTTGCTTGGCGGACCAGCCCGCTTTCCGGGCGCCCCCCATACGTTCGTTTTCCAGGTTTGCCCGGGGCAGGGCGGTTATCCGCCCCAAAGCCCCTTGCAGCATGTGCATAGCGGGCAGTCCGATCAGGCAATTGTTATCGCCAACGGTTCTTCCTATCTCAGGCCTGTCACAGAAAAGACCAAACAACGGACCGCCGGGAATAGGCCCGGCCCAAGAGACAAGGATCTACAAGATGGCACATGTTATCTCCGCCGCACCGACGCTCAGCCTGACCGCCCGTATCCGCCGCACCGCCGAGGGCGTGCTGGAAGCCTGGGCGCTGCACCGCGAGTTCCAGCGCACCTACAACGAACTGGACCGGCTCTCCGATCATGAGCTGGCCGACATCGGCGTGCGCCGCAGCGATATCGCCGACATCGCGCATCAGCACGTTTACGGCAAGTAACTCTCCCGCCCGGGCGCTCTTCTCCTCCTCCTCTTCTTGCCCGGGCCAAAGCGCTCCTGCCCTGTCGGGCGGGAGCGCTTTCTTTTGCCAAGGGGGGCAAGAGCCCTCACGCGAATGTGCTATGCGGCGGCTGCATATCTGCCAGACCAAAGCAGCCGTTGCGCACGCCCAGGGGCATCCTTATGTCCCCATCACTTCAGACGAACAGATCAAGCACCGCACCGGAAGCACGTTCCGGAACCGATGCGAAGGAACAAGAACAATGGCTTATTCAACTCTCTCCGCCCCTGCTTCTACCGGGTTTTCCGTCCGCCTGCGCGGCGTGGCTGCCGGCCTGATCCAGAACTGGAAGCTGCGCCGCGAGTACCAGCGCACCGTGCGCGAACTGCGCGCCCTGTCCAGCCGCGATCTGGCCGACATCGGCCTCAGCCGCTGCGCCATCCCCGGCGCCGCCCGCGAGCACGTCTACGGCAAGTGATCTCCCTGGCCGGCTGACGGATCCTCCTCCCTCTCCGAAAGCCCGGCCCAAAAGCGCCCCTGCCATCCCGGCGGGGGCGTATTTGTTTGTTCAGCGGGCAAGCTCGAAAATGTCACCGCCCGGCGGCAAGCCGGGCAGCGCCCAAACCGCCCCCACGGGGCGGGCGCTCCTCGCCCAACCCTCGGTTCGGGCTCTGCCCTCTGTGAACAGTTCGGGGACATCGATTGATGTATCCCTGACAAGCCCGTTGCGCACCCACCGTACGCACCGCCTACGGGGCTTTAACCCGGGTCTGGCAGGATCAACCCCGGTCATGATCACCCGCCGGGCCTGACACCCCCGGCACCTGGAACTGGGCTCCGGTTTGGCACCCGGAGCGCGCGATACGCGTATTCGCATGGGGTCATCCCCATCCGATCTCCACCCCGGCGGCGCCGCCACCCTTTAACGGACGGCCCTTGACGGAGCGGACACAGACAGGCAACGCGACACGCAACCGGCAGGGCAGGGGTCCTGGCGGGGTAGTGAGATTCGTTGGACAAAACCGGTAGAGTTCCCTTTGTTCGAAGGGCATAATTCACCTGATAGTTTGCAATCTTGGTATTCCGATGGACTTTCTTTCAGGTTTACTGACGGCTTTAGGACTAGGTGCTAGGCGTTCAGAGATAGTCAGTGACCGCCGTTCCGAAGCATTTCGACTGAACGCTGAGGTTGAAGCAAAGCTTCTTCGATTGGACAGCTTTCAAAAGTTTGAGCGTATAAAACTCGTCAATACTCTCATGACCTATATGCCTAATGAGGTTGACGCATTGCACAGTTGTGAGGAGTACTTTGACAAACTGGAGCAAGACATAGTTGTTGGTAAGCAAACAGTCATAAACAGCAACGCGACTATATCTGCCGGTTCTTCCTTCGCGGCCCTTCAAAAATGGGACGAGGTAATTGCACTGCTACACAGGCAAAGTCTGGCAGTAGACGAGCAACTAGTTGCGACGACGTCTATCGTGGAACACTTTCACACTCTGTTGAACCAAGCGATCGAAGAACTTCGAACTCAAGGCAAAGAAATAAATAACGTTTAATGCATCTTGAGTTCTTTGTGTTCAGATCAGTAGTGAACGCCGACACTTGATCCCGCTCCCCAACAGGTCTATAGGCACCCGGTGGCGTTCTGCGCCACGGAATCACCAATCAAGAAAAGCCGCGGTCGGGCCATCACGCTTCGGGGCCCGCATCCGGCAAGGAGAAGCGACATGAAACTTCACGAACTTCGCGACAATCCCGGCGCCGCCAAGAAACGCACCCGTGTGGCCCGTGGCCCGGGTTCCGGCAAAGGCAAAATGGGCGGCCGTGGTATCAAAGGCCAGAAATCCCGTTCGGGCGTCTCGATCAATGGCTACGAAGGCGGCCAGATGCCGCTGTACCAGCGTCTGCCCAAGCGCGGCTTCAACAAGCCGAACCGCAAGGCATACGCCGTTGTGAACCTGGGCCTGATCCAGAAGTTCATCGACGCAGGCAAGCTGGACGCAGCCGACATCACCGAGGATTCGCTGGTCGCATCCGGCCTGGTGCGCCGCAAGCTGGACGGCGTCCGCGTCCTGGCCAAAGGCGAAATCACCTCCAAAGCCACCATCTCCGTCACCGGTGCATCGGCAGCTGCCGTTGACGCTGTGGCAAAGGCTGGCGGCGCTCTGACTGTGGCAACTGCAGCCGCCGCAGAGTAACGGCTTGTGAGCGGCGCCAATGCCGCTTACATAGACCTGAGTTTTCCTAGAACGCCGCCCGAGCCGGAAAACGGTTCCGGGCGGCGTTTCGCTAAAGAAGAGACCTTTTCATGGTATCAGCAGCAGAACAAATGGCGGCGAACACCAGCTGGGCTGCCCTTGGCAAGGCCACGGATCTGCGCAACCGCATCCTGTTCACCATCGGCCTTTTGATTGTCTACCGCCTGGGCACCTTTATTCCGGTTCCGGGCATCGACGCAGCCGCCCTGCGCCAGTTCATGGAGCAGGCAGGCCAGGGCATCGGCGGCATGGTGTCGATGTTCACCGGCGGCGCGCTTGGCCGGATGGGGATCTTTGCCCTCGGCATCATGCCCTATATCTCCGCCTCCATTATCGTTCAGCTTCTGACCTCGATGGTGCCCTCGCTTGAGCAGCTCAAGAAAGAGGGCGAGCAGGGCCGCAAGAAGATCAACCAGTACACCCGCTACGGCACCGTGCTGCTGGCGACCGCGCAGGCCTATGGCCTGGCCGTGTCGCTGGAGCAGGGCGACCTGGCGACCGATCCGGGCATGTATTTCCGCATGGCCTGCATGATCACCCTGGTCGGCGGCACCATGTTCCTGATGTGGCTGGGCGAGCAGATCACCCAGCGCGGCATCGGCAACGGCATCTCGCTGATCATCTTCGTCGGCATCATCGCCGAGGTTCCGGCAGCCATCGCCCAGTTCTTTGCCTCCGGCCGCTCCGGCGCGATCAGCCCCGCGGTGATCATCGGCGTGATCCTGATGGTGGTTGCGGTGATCATGTTCGTGGTGTTCATGGAGCGCGCGCTGCGCAAGATCCACATCCAGTACCCGCGCCGCCAGGTCGGCATGAAGGTTTATGACGGCGGATCGTCGCACCTGCCGGTCAAGGTGAACCCGGCGGGCGTGATCCCGGCGATCTTCGCCTCCTCGCTGCTGTTGCTGCCGACCACCATCTCGGCGTTCTCCTCGGGCGCGGCAACCGGTCCGGTGATGTCCTGGCTCTTGGCCAACTTCGGCCCCGGTCAGCCGCTGTACCTGCTGTTCTTCGTCGCGATGATCGTGTTCTTTGCCTATTTCTACACCTTCAACGTCTCCTTCAAACCGGATGACGTGGCGAACAACCTGAAGAACCAGAACGGCTTTGTCCCCGGCATCCGCCCGGGCAAGAAAACCGCGGAATACATCGAGTATGTGGTCAACCGCGTGCTGGTTCTTGGTTCGGCTTATCTGGCGCTGGTCTGCCTGCTGCCGGAGGTCCTCCGCGGCCAATTCGCCATCCCGGTATATTTTGGCGGCACGTCCGTTCTGATTGTGGTATCCGTCACCATGGACACAATCCAGCAGGTGCAAAGCCACCTCCTCGCGCATCAGTATGAGGGCCTTATCGAAAAGAGCCAGCTGCGCGGGCGCAACAAGAAACGGACAAAACGGGGACCCTCTCGCCGATGACCAACATTATTCTCCTTGGCCCGCCGGGGGCGGGCAAAGGTACGCAGGCGCGCTACCTTGTGGAAAGCCGCGGCATGGTGCAGCTCAGCACCGGTGACATGCTGCGCGAGGCCCAGACCTCGGGCACCGAAATGGGCAAGAAGGTTGCCGCCATCATGGCCGAGGGCAAGCTGGTCACCGACCAGATCGTGATCGGCCTGATCCGCGAGAAGCTGCAGGGCGGCGCCGAGGGCGGTTTTATCTTCGACGGCTTCCCGCGCACCCTGGCCCAGGCCGACGCGCTGGCCAAGCTGCTGGACGAGATGGACCTGAAACTCGACGCCGTGATCGAGATGCAGGTCGATGATGACGCGCTGGTCGCCCGCATCACCGGCCGCTCCACCTGCGGCGGCTGCGGCGAGGTCTACCACGACCAGACCAAGCCCTGGCCCGCGGACGGCAAATGCGCCAATTGCGGTTCCACCGAGGTCAAGCGCCGGGCGGACGACAATGAGGACAGCCTCAAGACCCGCCTGATGGAATACTACAAAAAGACCTCGCCGCTGATCGGCTACTATTATGCCAAGGGCAACCTCCAGCGTCTGGACGGCCTCGCCTCGATCGAGGACGTGCGCAAGAGCATGGCCTGGATCATGGGTGAATAAGCCGCCCGTTTACCGGATAGAAGTGCCCCGTGCTGCATAAGCGCGGGGCATTTTCCTTTTCAGAGGCTCCCATGACCGCTCATTTTGCCAAAGTTCCCGCCGTGCTGGCCGCAGTTGCCCTGGCCGGCCCGCTGTCCGCGGAGCAGCTCTATCTCGATGATGCCGCCGCCTGCGACCGGGTGCTGATCAGCGAGGACGGGATTTTGGACTATGCCGCGGACGGCGGTCTGATCCTGGACGGCTCCGGCTTCAGCTCGCTGGAGTATTTCTGCAGCTTCCAGCCAGCCCTCCGCCTGAATTGGAGCAGCCACCGGGTGAGCGACCACATGGGCCGCTGCGAGCTGCCGGGGCCGCAGTACTACCCGCAGCTGTTCACGGTTGTTCTGGACCCGGAGGAGCCCGGCACTGTATCCATCTGGATGGGCGAGGCGGAGCCGCTGCGATTCTATGCCTGCGCCAGCTGACAGGGCGGGCCCGCCGCCCCTAGCGGCGTTTTCGCGGATCACGGGGTTGACCGCCGCGGCAATTCCACATAGGCAACCCCATCCCTTCTGGGAATGATTCCCGGCGGGCGGATTCGTCTGTCTGCCTTACCACCTCAAAATGCTGGACCCTCTGGCCACACTGCCACGGTCAAGTGTTGTGAAAAAAGGTTCCGGAACTACGGAACCGCAACGAAAAGGAAAGTGACACGTGGCACGTATTGCCGGCGTTAACATCCCGACTGCAAAGCGGGTTCCCATCGCCCTCACCTATATCACCGGTATCGGCAACACCTCGGCGAAAGCGATCTGCGACGCCGTTGGCATCGACCCGACCCGCCGTGTGAACGAACTGTCCGACGCTGAAGTTCTGGCCGTGCGCGAGCACATCGACGCCAACTACACCGTCGAAGGCGACCTGCGCCGTGAAGTTCAGATGAACATCAAGCGCCTGATGGACCTCGGCTGCTACCGTGGCCTGCGCCACCGCCGCAACCTGCCGGTCCGCGGTCAGCGTACCCATACCAACGCCCGCACCCGCAAGGGCCCGGCGAAGCCGATCGCCGGCAAGAAGAAGTAAGGGAGGCTTGATCAATGGCACGCGATAAATCCCGCATTAAGCGTAAAGAGCGCAAGAACATCGCCTCCGGCGTTGCTCACGTGAACTCTTCGTTCAACAACACCAAGATCCTGATCTCCGACGTGCAGGGCAACGCGATCTCCTGGTCGTCGGCCGGCACCATGGGCTTCAAAGGCTCGCGGAAGTCGACCCCCTATGCCGCTCAGATGGCTGCAGAAGATGCAGGCAAGAAGGCACAGGAACACGGTGTGAAGACTCTGGAAGTCGAAGTTCAGGGCCCCGGTTCGGGCCGTGAATCGGCGCTGCGCGCACTGGCCGCTGTCGGTTTCAACATCACCTCGATCCGTGATGTGACCCCGATCGCGCACAACGGCTGCCGCCCGCCGAAGCGCCGCCGCGTCTAATCCGAATTTTTTGCTGGGGCCCCGCTTGATTCGCAGGGCCCCAGTGCGTCATTTAAACCTCGGGCGTCCTTGGCCTTCCGGACATGGGGCAGGGACAGGAATGGAGGGAACGCATGATCCACAAGAACTGGGCAGAGCTGATCAAGCCGGCACAGCTGGAAGTGAAGCCGGGCAACGATCCTGCACGCCAGGCAACCGTTGTTGCAGAGCCGCTGGAACGCGGTTTCGGCCTGACCCTGGGCAACGCGCTGCGCCGCGTGCTGATGAGCTCGCTGCAAGGCGCGGCCATCACCAGCGTGCAGATCGACAACGTGCTGCACGAGTTTTCCAGCGTCGCCGGTGTGCGTGAAGACGTCACTGACATCATCCTGAACCTCAAGCAGGTCTCCCTGCGCATGGAAGTCGAAGGCCCCAAGCGGCTGTCGATCAATGCCAAGGGCCCGGCGGTCGTCACCGCAGGCGACATTGCCGAGACCGCAGGCATCGAGGTTCTGAACCGCGATCACGTGATCTGCCACCTGGACGATGGCGCCGACCTGTTCATGGAACTGACCGTGAACACCGGCAAGGGCTATGTCTCGGCAGACAAGAACAAGCCGGAAGACGCACCGATCGGCCTGATTCCGATCGACGCGATCTACTCGCCGGTCAAGAAGGTCTCCTATGACGTTCAGCCCACCCGTGAGGGCCAGGTGCTGGACTATGACAAGCTGACCATGAAGGTGGAAACCGACGGCTCCATCACCCCCGATGACGCCGTGGCCTTTGCCGCCCGCATCCTGCAGGATCAGCTGTCGATCTTCGTCAACTTCGACGAGCCGGAATCGGCTGGCCGCCAGGACGAGGACGATGGTCTGGAGTTCAACCCGCTTCTGCTCAAGAAAGTGGACGAGCTGGAACTGTCGGTGCGTTCGGCAAACTGCCTGAAGAACGACAACATCGTCTATATCGGCGACCTGATCCAGAAGACCGAGGCGGAGATGCTGCGTACCCCGAACTTCGGCCGCAAGTCGCTGAACGAGATCAAAGAGGTTCTGTCGGGCATGGGCCTGCACCTTGGCATGGACGTCGAGGACTGGCCGCCGGACAACATCGAAGATCTGGCCAAGAAGTTCGAAGACAGCTTCTAAGACTTCAGAGGAGGGCTCCGGCCCTCCTCTTCAATGCCCGGGACTGCCGGGGACGATCTGGGCACCTGCCCCAAGGAGAGCGGCTGACACGCATCAGCCGCCTGACAAAGCAAAACGCAAGACAAGGAACTGAAAAATGCGTCACGCACGTGGTTACCGCCGCCTGAACCGTACTCATGAGCACCGCAAGGCCCTGTTCTCCAACATGGCCGGCTCGCTGATTGAGCATGAGCAGATCAAAACGACCCTGCCCAAAGCAAAAGAACTGCGCCCGATCGTTGAAAAACTGATCACCCTGGCGAAACGCGGCGACCTGCACGCCCGCCGTCAGGCCGCAGCCAAGCTGAAAGAGGACAAGGACGTCGCGAAACTGTTCGAGGTTCTGGGCCCGCGCTACAAGGACCGTCAGGGCGGCTATGTCCGTGTCCTGAAGGCCGGCTTCCGCTATGGCGACATGGCTCCGATGGCGATCATCGAGTTTGTCGACCGCGACGTTTCCGCCAAGGGCGCTGCCGACAAGGCCCGCCTGGAAGCAGAAGAAGCAGCTGCAGAAGCTGAAGAATAAGACGCGCTGAACCCTTGGGTTCAACTGTCTGGCCCCCGCTCCGCCTGGAGCGGGGGTTTTTCGTTACGCGACGACAATCGCAGGATGTTTAGGATTCACTTTTTGTGCGAAAGAGATTCGTAATTTTATTCTGATTTCACTGCCGCATCCCTTTAGCTCCGGATCGGACGTGATGAAAAAGAAGAAGACTTCCGCAGCCAGGCGGTTCTCACTGGCAAACCTCAGTACGAAAACGAAAATCGTTACGGTGGCCCTGTTCCCCCTGCTGCTGGTGCTTGGCGTCGGCGTGATGGCTGTTGTGGACTTGGGCCGCATGGAGAAGACCTCCAAGGCGGTCGATCACACCGGCCGGATCCTCAGCGAGGCGCAATCGCTGGCTGTGGCTGCGCTGGACATGGAAGCCGGGCTGCGCGGCTACCTGCTGGCAGGGCAGGAGAAGTTTCTGGAACCCTATGAGGCTGGCCAGGCGGACCTGGCTGAAGCGCTGACGGCGCTCAAGGCCCTGGCGGCGGATGATCCCCAAATGATGGCGGACCTGCAGGAGGCGGAGCAGATTCTGACCGGCTGGCAGGAGAATGTGGCCGCCGGTGCCATCGAGCTGCGCCGGGAAATCGGCGACGCCATGAGCATGAACGACATGGCGGACGCGGTGAAAAAGTCCCAGGGCCGGATCCTGTTTGATGAGTTCCGCGCCGAGGTCGGCAAGATCATCGCGGACGAGGAGGTTGAGCTTGCCAACCGCCGCAACATTTTCTCCTCGCTGGTCAATGCCGGGATTGCCGATCCGGACTATCTGAGCGCCTCGCTGGAGGAAGTGGAGAAAGCCCATGAGGTGATCAGCACCGCCAAGGACCTGCTGGCCGCCGCCGTCGACATGGAAACCGGCGTGCGCGGCTTCCTTCTGGCGGGCGACCGGGCGTTTCTGGACCCCTATATGGAAGGCAACGAACGCTTCAACGAGATCCTCGCAGACCTGCGCCTGGCTTTCACCGACAAGCTGATGCAGACCAACCGCCTGAACACGGTGGCAGAGATCATCGGCAACTGGCGCAATGACGTGGTGGTGCCGATGCTGCAGCTGCGCCGGGTGATCGGCAGCGCCGCCACCATGGACGACATGGCCGACCGGGTCGCCGAAGGGCAGGGCAAGGCGTACTTCGACCGCTTCCGCGAAACCCTGGCCTCGCTGCAGGCCCGCGGCGCTGAGACCATGGCCGCCCGCCGCGCCGCCAGCGATGAGATCGCAGCACAGACCCGGATCATGATCCCAGCCGCGATCGGCGCGGCGATTCTGATCGGCGCGGTGATGGCGCTGGTCACCAGCTCCGGAATCGCGTCCGGCATCCGCCGCATCGTGGTGTCGATGCGCGGCCTGGCCGAGGGCAACAATGCAGTCGAGATCCACGGCCAGGAGCGCGGCGACGAAGTCGGCGACATGGCCCGCGCGCTGGAGAAGTTCCGCGATGAGCTGGTGCGGATGCAAGAAGCCGAACAGCAGAAGGCGCAAAGCAAGGACGCTGAGCTGGCCGGGGTGGTCCGGGAGCTGAGCGAGCGCTTGTCGCGCCTGTCGCACGGCGACCTCACCATCCGCATCGCGGAAGAATTCCCGGAGGAATACGAACAGCTGCGGGCGGACTTCAACGGCTCCATCGACAACCTCACCGCCACCGTGCAGGAGGTGATCGGCGCCGCGTCCAGCATCCGCAACGGCGCGGCTGAGATCAGCCAGGCCTCCGACGACCTGTCGCACCGCACCGAAAGCCAGGCCGCGACGCTGGAGGAGACCGCTGCCGCCATCGACGAGCTGACCGCCAGCGTGCGCTCCGCCGCCGACGGCGCCCGCAACGTGGAAACCACGGTGCGGGAGGCCCGGCAGGAGGCCGAAAGCAGCGGCGAGGTGGTGCAGGATGCGGTGGCGGCCATGAGCGGCATCGAGGACAGCTCCAACAAGATCTCGCAGATCATCTCGGTGATCGACGACATCGCCTTCCAGACCAACCTCTTGGCGCTCAACGCAGGCGTCGAGGCTGCCCGCGCGGGCGAGGCCGGCCGCGGCTTTGCGGTGGTCGCTTCCGAAGTGCGCGCTCTGGCGCAGCGGTCCTCGGATGCGGCGATGGAGATCAAGACGCTGATCGGCGACAGCTCGCGGCAGGTGGCGGAAGGCGTCGATCTGGTCGGCCGCGCAGGCGAGGCGCTGCAGTCCATCGTCGGCCGGGTGAGCCACATCTCGCAGCTGGTGTCGGAGATTGCCGAGGGCGCGGCGGAGCAATCCACCGGCCTGCTTGAGATCAACACCGGAGTGACCCAGCTGGACCAGGTGACCCAGCAGAACGCCGCGATGGTCGAAGAGGCGACCGCCGCAGGCCATTTGCTGAACACCGACGCCGTGAAGCTTGCCGAACTGGTGGCGCGCTTCCAGGTGGACGGCAGCACCGCCGCGCCTGCGGCCCCGGCGGCACCAGCGCCGTCTGCCCACGGCGGCGATGACTGGGAGATCGAGGCCAGCCCGGCGCCTGCTGCCGCAGCCGTGCCCCCGGCAGAGGGCAATGCTGCCCGCGATCTGTGGCAGGATTTCTGACCCGAGCCGGCACAAAAAGCAGGCCCTTCCGTGTGGAGGGCCTGCTGCCATTTTCCGGGGTGACAGGGGCGCGAATCTCCGCTAGCGTCCGGTCCATGACCCGGACCTATGCCGCATTCTGGTATTTCTTTTATCCGCGCCACATGGCGGACGGAGGGGTCAGCGCATTCTGAGCTAGGACATCGGAACGCACCAGGATACCACCAACCGCCCGCAGCCCGCAGGCGGTTTTTTTGTATCCGCCGCAGCGCCCAGGGCCTCCCGCCAAGGAAGCAAACCCATGACACCCCAGACCGAAAACCTCCGCATCACCGGTATGCAGGAACTGATCTCGCCCGAGGATCTCGCCGCGCAGCTGCCTTCAACGGCAACAGTGACCGATACCGTGCTGGCCAGCCGCACCGCCATTCAGGATGTGCTGCACGGCCGCAGCGACCGTGTGATTGCGGTCGTCGGCCCCTGTTCGGTGCACGACCCCAAGGCGGCGATGGACTATGCCCGCCGCCTGGCGCCGCTGCGCGAACGGCTCGCCGGTGAGCTGGAGATCGTGATGCGGGTCTACTTCGAAAAACCCCGCACCATCAGCGGCTGGAAAGGGCTGATCAACGATCCGGGCCTCGACGGCTCCTTCCGCATCAACGAAGGGCTGGGGCTGGCGCGCCGCCTGTGCCTGGACATCAACGCCCTGGGCCTGCCGGTCGGCACCGAATTCCTGGACACCGCGGTGCCGCAGTACATCTCTGACCTTGTGGCCTGGGCCGCCATCGGCGCCCGCACCACCGAAAGCCAGATCCACCGCGAAATGGCCTCCGGCCTCAGCTGCCCCGTGGGCTTTAAGAACGGCACCCGCGGCAATGTGCAGATCGCAGTGGACGCGGTGCGCTCGGCGGCGCACCCGCATCATTTCATGGCGCTGGCCAAATCGGGCCGCGCGGCGATTGCGGCCACCAGCGGCAACCCTGACGGCCACCTGATCCTGCGCGGCGGCGGCGGCACCAACTATGACGCGGCCTCTGTCGATGCGGCCTGCAAGCTGGCGGAGAAGGACGGCATCCGCGGCCATGTGATGATCGACGCCAGCCACGCCAACAGCGGCAAGGACCCGATGCGCCAGCCTGCGGTGCTGCGCGATGTGGCGGGCCAGATCGCCGCGGGCGACAGCCGCATCACCGGCGTGATGGTCGAAAGCCACCTGGTGGCGGGCCGCCAGGATCTGGGCAAGGGGGAGCTGACCTACGGCCAGTCGATCACCGACGGCTGCCTGGGCTGGGAGGAGACTGTGGCAGAGCTGGAGCATCTGGCCGCAGCGGTTGCCAAGCGCCGCACGGCCGCCGCACAGGACGAGCTGGCCGAGGCCTGAGGCCGGCGCCGCAAAGGGACGCGCCTTGCGGCGCGTGCCTCCGGCCGGGAGTATTTGGGGAAAGATGAAAAGCAGGAGCCGTTTTCGGCCGCTTGCTTCATCTGGCCCCAAATATCCCAGGGTGAATTGGCCGTCAGGCCAAGAGGGGCAGCGCGCCTGCGCTCCGCTGCGGCCCGGTCCGCCTCCCGCCTTGCAATCCGCGCGCGTACTCCGCATATCCTTCGGGCAACATCTGCTGGAGTCCTCATGATCCGTCCCGCACTCACTGCCCTTGCCATCGTTCTCGCCCTGCCTGCCGCCGCTGAAACCCGGGTGCCGCAAAGCCAGGCGGAGATCGCGCTGGGGTTCGCGCCGCTGGTCAAGGAAGCCTCGCCGGCGGTGGTGAACATATACGCCAAGGTGGTGCGCCAGGTGCAGCAGCGCCGCCGCTCGCCGTTCATGAACGATCCGTTCTTCGATGATTTCTTCCGCGGCTTTGCCGAGCCGCAGCCGCGGGTGGAGAATTCGCTGGGCTCCGGCGTGATCCTGTCGGCGGACGGCATCGTGGTCTCCAACTACCATGTTGTCGGCAGCGCCACCGAAATCCGCGTGGTGACCAATGACCGGCGCGAATACAATGCGCGGGTGATCCTGGGCGACAAGGCCAGCGACCTGGCGATCCTGCAATTGGAAGAGGCGGCGGACCTGCCGTATCTGGACCTGCGCGACAGCGACCAGGTGCAGGTGGGCGAGCTGGCGCTGGCGATCGGCAACCCGTTCGGGGTCGGGCAGACCGTCAGCAGCGGCATCATCTCCGGCCTTGCGCGCACCGGCATGGGGGCGGGCGACGGCTTTGGCTACTACATCCAGACCGATGCGCCGATCAACCCGGGCAACTCCGGCGGCGCGCTGATCGACGTGAACGGAGATCTCATCGGCATTAATACCCGCATCCTGTCCCGCTCCGGCGGCTCCAACGGCATCGGCTTTGCGATTCCGGCCAATCTGGTGCGGGAGTTCGTCAACCAGGCCCGGACCGGCGCGGAAGAGTTCCAGCGCCCCTGGGCGGGCATGGCGGGCCAGCCGGTGGATGCCGATCTGGCGGCCTCTCTGGGGATGGACCTGCCGGAGGGGATGGTTGTCTCGGACCTGCACCGCGAAAGCCCCTTTGCCAAGGCCGGTTTCCGGGTCGGCGACGTGATTACCCATGTGGACGGCGAGGTGGTGAATTCGCCCTCGGAAATGGTGTTCCGCATGTCGGTGGCGGGGCTTGGGGATCTGTCCGTCATCACCCGCCTGCGCGGCGGCGAGCGGGAGGAAATCGAGGTGCCGATGATTGTGGCGCCCGATCAGCCGCCCGCCAACCCGGTGCAGCTGGATGACAAGACCGCGCTGCCCGGGCTGACCGTGGCGCGTATCAATCCGCAGGTGATCGCCCGTCTCGGCCTGCCCTTGTCGGCGGAGGGCGTGGTGGTCACAGACCCCGGCCCCTATGCCGGGCGCGGCGGTGTGCAGGCGGGCGACCTGCTGCTGGCGGTCAATGGCCAGCAGGTGGCGAGCACCGATGACGTCTATGCGATTCTCGCGGGCAGCGGCCGCTGGATCCAGCTGGATCTGAACCGGCGCGGCCGTCGCATGGCGCTGAGGTTCCGGCTCTGATGGCAGATCTGTTCGGCAGCCCCGCATCCGCGGACAGCGATCCGCAGCAGCCTGCGCCGAACCGGCCGCTGGCCGATCGGCTGCGGCCGCAGTCGCTGGGCGAGGTGATCGGACAGGAACAGGTGCTGGGGCCGGAGGCGCCGCTGGGCGTGATGCTGGCCTCGGGGTCCTTGTCGTCGCTGATCTTCTGGGGGCCGCCGGGGGTGGGCAAGACCACCATCGCACGGCTGCTGGCCAAGGAGACCGACCTGCATTTCGTGCAGATCTCGGCGATCTTCACCGGGGTGCCGGAGCTGCGCAAGGTGTTCGAGGCCGCCAGGATCCGCCGCCAGAACGGGCAGGGAACGCTTCTGTTCGTGGATGAGATCCACCGCTTCAACAAGGCCCAGCAGGACGGCTTCCTGCCGCATATGGAGGATGGCACCATCCTCTTGGTCGGGGCGACAACGGAGAACCCTTCGTTCGAGCTGAACGCCGCTGTGCTTTCACGCAGCCAGGTCTTGGTGCTGGAACGCCTGTCGCTGGCCGATCTCGAACGCCTCACCCAGCGCGCCGAGAAGGAGCTGGGCCGCGCCCTGCCGCTGTCGGGCGATGCCCGCGACGCGCTGCATGAGATGGCCGATGGCGACGGGCGGGCGCTTTTGAACCTCATTGAGCAAGTCGCCGCCTGGAAGGTGGAGGCGCCCCTTGGGCGGGAGGCGCTGTCAAACCGGCTGATGCGCCGGGCGGCCAAGTTCGACAAGTCCGGCGACGAGCATTACAACCTCATTTCCGCCCTGCACAAATCCATCCGCGGCTCTGACCCGGATGCAGCACTGTACTGGCTGGCGCGGATGCTGGAGGGCGGCGAGGACCCGCGGTTCCTGGCCCGGCGGCTGACGATGATGTCGACCGAGGACATCGGCATGGCCGACCCGCAGGCAAATACCGTGTGCCTCAATGCCTGGCAGACCTACGAGCGCCTCGGCAGCCCGGAGGGCGAACTGGCGCTGGCCAATGCGGCGGTCTACCTGGCGCTGGCGCCGAAATCCAACGCGGTCTACGTCGGCATCAAGGCCGCCCGGCGGCTGGCCAAGCAGACCGGCAGCGCGCCGCCGCCCAAGCACATCCTGAACGCGCCGACCAAGCTGATGTCGGAGCAGGGCTATGGCGACGGCTATGCCTATGACCATGACGCGGAGGACGGGTTTTCCGGCCAGAACTACTTTCCCGACGGGGTAAAACGCCCGGTTCTGTATCAGCCGGTGGAACGCGGGTTCGAGCGGGAACTGAAGCGGCGCACGGATTACTTTGCGAACCTGAGGGCAAAGCGGAACAAGTGAAGCGGCTTTGCCCGCAAAGCCGCTGCCTCCGGCGGGAGTATTCGGGGAAAGATGAAGGGGCGGGAGCCTTTTGTTGGCAGCCCTGCGCGCCGTGCAATACGGGCAAAACTTGACATCCCTGCCTGCGCCGGCGACAGGACGGGGATGATTTTTTCGGTTTCCATGGTCGCCCTTGGCGGCGCTGTTGGGGCGGTGTGCCGCTATCTGGCCGGGCTGGGGATGATCCGCCTGCTGGGGCATCACGATTTTCCGGTGGCGGTGATCACCGTGAACATCCTGGGCTCCTTCCTGATGGGGGTGTTTGTGGTGGCCGCGGCGATGCGCGGGCTGACCCATCTGAGCCCCTTGGTGATGACCGGACTTCTGGGCGGGTTCACCACCTTCTCGGCGTTCTCGCTGGAGACCGCCAACCTGATCGAGCGCGGCGCCTTCGGGCAGGCGGCGCTTTATGTTTGTTTGTCCGTGGCCCTGTCGGTCGGCGGATTGTTTCTGGGCCTGATGGCCGCAAGAGGAGTGTTCGCATGAGCGGCGTTCAGATGATTACCGTCAGCGAAGACGATGGCGGCCAGCGCATTGACCGCTGGCTGCGGCGGCTGTTTCCGCATGTGAACCAGGGCCGCATCGAGAAGATGTGCCGCAAGGGCGAGCTGCGGCTGGATGGCGGCCGCGTCAAGGCCAGCACCCGTGTCGAGGCCGGGCAGGTGGTGCGCGTGCCGCCGCTGGCGGACAGCGACCTGAAACCGGCCGAGCCGCGCGCGATGCGGATCTCGGAGGCGGATGCCAAGATGATCCGGTCCTGCGTGATCTACCGCGACGATGATGTAATCGTGCTGAACAAGCCCGCCGGGCTGGCGGTGCAGGGCGGCTCCGGCACCACCAAGCACGTGGACGGCCTGGCCGAGGCGCTGAAGTTCGGGCTGGAGGAAAAGCCCAAGCTGGTGCACCGGATCGACAAGGACACCTCCGGTGTTCTGGTGCTGGCGCGCAACCGCAAGGCAGCACAGGCGCTGACCGCCGCCTTCCGCCACAAAAACACCCGCAAGATCTATTGGGCGCTGGTCGCAGGCGTGCCGACGCCCTATCTGGGCGAAATCAAGAACGGGCTGGTCAAGGCGCCGGGCCACGGCAAGTCCGGCGAGGGCGAGAAGATGATCAACGTCCATCCGCAGGACATCGACGATACGCCGGGCGCCAAGCGGGCGCATACGCTGTATGCCACGCTTTACCGCGTAGCCAGCCGCGCCGCCTGGGTGGCGATGGAGCCGATCACCGGCCGCACCCATCAGCTGCGGGCGCATATGTCGGGCATGGGCCATCCGATTGCCGGCGACGGCAAATACGGCGGTTCGGGCCAAGAGAACCTGGGCGACGGATGGGGCGCGCAGATCGGCGGGGTGATCTCCAAAAAGCTGCACCTGCACGCGCGCCGGATGGTGTTTGAGCACCCGGTGACCCGCAAGCCGGTCTCGGTTGTGGCGCCGCTGCCCGACCATATGAAGGAAAGCTGGGAGACCTTCGGCTGGACCGAGGACCTGGCTGCCGATGATCCGTTCGAGGACCTGAAGTGAGTTCACCGCTGCGGCTGATCCTGTTTGACGTCGATGGCACCCTGGTGGACAGCCAGGGCGCTATCACCGGCGCCATGGCCGAGGCGTTTGAAGGCGCCGGGCTGAGAACGCCGCCGCGCGAGGCGATCCTGTCCATCGTCGGGCTGTCGCTGCCGCTGGCGATGAAGGAGCTGGCGCCGGACCAGAATGCCGCCACGCTGGAGCGGCTGGTGGAGGGCTACAAGTCCTCCTACATGCTGGCGCGCGAGGCGGCGGGGGCGGCGCATTCGCCGCTTTATCCCGGCACGCTGGAGATGCTGGCGGAGCTGAACGAGGTGCCGGAGTACCTGCTGGGGGTTGCCACCGGCAAATCCCAGCGCGGCGTCGACGCGCTGATCGCGGCGCATGGGCTGAGCTGCTTCGTGACCCGGCAGGTGGCGGATCACCACCCGTCGAAACCGCACCCGTCGATGATCCTGACTGCGATGGCGGAGACCGGGGTGGAGCGCGACAGCACCGTGATGATCGGCGACACGCGGTTTGACATTGAAATGGGGCGCGCGGCGGGGGTCACCACCATCGCCGTGCCCTGGGGGTATCATCCGGCAGAGACTTTGGGCGCCGACCACTTGATCCGCGATTTCGCGGAGCTGCGCCCGCTGCTGGCAGAGATCTGGAAAGGCTAAGAGATGAGCGGCTGGGCACAGAAACGGTTCTGGAAAGCGGTTTCGGTAGCGGAGACCGGTGACGGGTTTGCGGTGGAGCTGGACGGCCGCCGGGTCAAGACCCCGGCCAAGGCACCGCTGGCGGTGCCGACGCAGGAGATGGCCCAGGCCATTGCCGCGGAATGGGACGCCCAGACCGAATCAGTCGACCCTTCGACAATGCCCTGCACCCGGTCTGCGAATGCCGCAATTGACAAGGTGACACATCAGCACAGCGAAGTCGCCGCCATGCTGACCGAATACGGCGATTGCGACCTGCTGTGCTACCGCGCTGACGCGCCGGTTGAGCTGACGTTGCGTCAGGCGCAGGAATGGGATCCGGCGCTGGACTGGGCGGCAGAGGCGCTGGGGGTGCGGCTGCAGCCCCGCACCGGCGTTCTGCACCAGCCGCAGGAGGCTGCGGCGCTGGCGGCGCTGGCCGAAAAGGTGCAGGCGATGAACCCGTTCCAGCTGGCGGCGTTCCACGATTTGGTAGGGATTTCCGGCTCTTTGATCCTGGGCTTTGCCGCCGCGCATGGCTGGCGCAGCGCCGAGGAGATCTGGCTGCTGTCGCGGCTGGACGAGCGCTGGCAGGAAGAGCAGTGGGGCACCGACGAGGAGGCTGCGGCGGCCGCCGGGGTCAAACGGCAGGAATTTCTGCACGCCAAACGGTTCTTCGATTTCTCCTGAGAACAGAAAATTACCAATTCGGGCCGCGTGGAGTAAAAATGTTTACTCCCGGTGCATTTGTGCGCATCGCGCCCATCGAATTTCCTGATCCCGCCCTTGACGTTTGTTGATGAATGCGCCCACACTCAGGCGCGAAAAAGGGGTAAACCCTTCTTCGGTCTCATTTCCGGCGGGGGATCGCCGGGTAATAAGAACCGCCGGACAGGCGGACTATCAGGAAGAGGTAAAAATGAAAAAAACCGTATTTTTGGGCGCTCTGACCGTTGCTGGTCTGGCGGCTGGCGCAGCTGCTGCCGGCACGCTGGATGACGTGAAAGCCCGCGGCAAGCTGAACTGCGGCGTCACCACCGGCCTGGTCGGATTTGCGGCCCCGAATGCGAATGGCGAATGGGAAGGTTTTGACGTCGCCGTCTGCCGTGCTGTGGCTGCAGCCGTGCTGGGCGACTCGACCGCTGTTGAATTCGTGCCGACCACCGGCAAGACCCGCTTTACCGCGCTGGCCTCCGGCGAAATCGACATGCTGGCCCGCAACACCACCTGGACCTTCTCGCGCGATGTCGACCTGAAGTTCGAATTCACCGGCGTGAACTACTACGACGGCCAGGGCTTCATGGTCCCGAAAGAGCTGGGCGTGTCCTCGGCGAAGGAACTGGACGGCGCCACCGTCTGCATCCAGACCGGCACCACCACCGAGCTGAACCTGGCGGACTTCTTCCGCTCCAACAACATCAGCTATGAGCCGGTTCCGATCGAAACCAACGCCGAAGCGCAGCAGCAGTATCTGGCAGGCGCCTGCGACGTCTACACCACCGACGCCTCCGGGCTGGCCGCAACCCGTGCCACCTTCGACGATCCGTCCGCGCATGTAATCCTGCCGGAAATCATCTCCAAGGAGCCGCTGGGCCCGCTGGTCCGCCACGGCGACCACGAGTGGGGTGACGTTGTCCGCTGGACCCTGAACGCACTGATCGCAGCCGAAGAGCTGGGCGTCACGTCCGCCAACATCAGCGAAATGGCAGCCGGCACCGACAACCCGGAAATCAACCGCCTGCTGGGCAGCGAAGGCACCCTGGGCGAGATGCTGGGTGTGGATGCCGACTGGGCGCACAAAGCGATCGCCGCCAATGGCAACTATGGTGAAATCTTTGCCAAGACCATCGGCGAAGACACCCCGGTCGGCCTGGCCCGCGGCCTGAACGCTCAGTGGACCGAAGGCGGCCTGCTGTACGCTCCGCCGTTCCGCTAAACACACCACCGGGAGGGGCGCAGGAATTTCCTGCGCCCTTTTCCTATCTGAAAAAAGCTCCGGCAAGCTGCGGAGCGGGGACAACCCCGCCAGGATCAGGACGCCGGAGTCAGGGGATCACAATACATGTCAACGCTTACTGACCCGCCGAACGAGAGTTTTCGGCTGTCTATGCTCATCAACGATACCCGCTACCGGTCACTGACCTTCCAGGTGATTGCGGCGATCGTTCTGGCCCTGTGTATCTGGTATCTGGGCAACAACCTGATCCAGAACCTGCGCGCTGCCGGGCTCAATATTTCCTACAGCTTCCTTGGCGACTCGGCCGGGTACGATATCAACCAGACCCTGGTTGAATACGACAGCCAGTCCAGCCACGCGCGCGCCGCGCTGGTCGGGTTGCTGAACACCGTGCTGGTGGCCTTCCTGGCCTGTATCACCGCCACCGTGTTCGGGGTGATCGCCGGGGTGCTGAGGCTTTCCAACAACTGGCTCGTTTCCAAGCTGATGGCTGTTTATGTCGAGATCTTCCGGAACATTCCGGTGCTGATCTGGATCATCATCATCTTCACGATCATGACGGCGGTGCTGCCGGGGCCGCGGGCTTTCCGGGGGAATGATCCTTCGGCAAGCATGCTGTTTGACGCCTTCGCCTTCACCAACCGCGGGATCTATACGCCGCTGCCCTGGTTCCAGAACGGGATCTTTGCCAGCACCGCGATGAACTGGCTGCTGATCCTGGCCGGGTTCGCGCTCTCTTGGATCGTGGCGCATCAGATCAACGTCTGGGCCAGCCACAAGCAGGAAGCCACCGGCGTGCGCCCCAAGACCATGCTGCCGATCCTCGCAGCCTGGCTGGTTCCGTTCCTGGCGCTGACACTGATCATGGGTCTGACCTGGGAATACCCTGAGCTGAAGGGCTTCAACTTCAGCGGCGGCATCAAGATCGGCGGCCCGCTGATCGCGCTGTGGTTTGCACTGTCGATCTACACCGGCGCCTTCATCGCGGAAAACGTCCGGGCCGGCATCCAGGCGGTGTCCAAGGGCCAGACCGAGGCGGCCTCTGCGCTGGGCCTGCGCCCGCGCCGGGTGATGAACCTGGTGGTGCTGCCGCAAGCGCTGCGGGTGATCATCCCGCCGCTGATCTCGCAGTTCCTCAACATCACCAAGAACTCCTCGCTCGCCATCGCCGTGGGCTATGCGGATATCACCGCAACCCTGGGCGGCATCACCCTGAACCAGACCGGCCGCGCCATCGAATGCGTGCTGCTTCTGATGCTGTTCTACCTGACCGCCTCGCTGGTGATTTCGATGGTGATGAACGTCTACAACGCATCTGTGAAGCTGAAGGAGCGCTGAGACATGAGCGATACACACGCACAAACCGTCGCCTTTGTCCGCGAAACCCAGATTCCGCCGGCCCCGCCGCCGGCCTCTGAAACCGGCGTGATAAAATGGCTGCGCGAGAACCTGTTCTCCAACGCCGCGAACTCCGCGCTGACCATCGTGGCGCTGGCCGCGATCTTCATGGTGCTGAGCAACATCCTGCCTTGGGTGCTGAACGGGGTCTGGACCACCAGCTCGCTGGCCGAGTGCCGCGAGGTGCTGCAAGGCAAGACCGGGGCCTGTTTCTCGGTGCTGACCGAGCGCTGGAACCAGCTGCTTTACGGCTTCAAGTACCCGGGCGACCAATACTGGCGGCCGAACCTGGCGCTGGTGCTGTTCCTCGTGGCTGCGGCCCCGGTCCTGTTCTTCGATCTGCCGCGCAAGCTGCTGGCCTTTACTGCCGTCTACCCGTTCCTGGCCTTCTGGCTGATCTGGGGCGGCACGCTGATGGTGCCGGTGGTGGCGATTGTGGGCTTTGCAGCGGCTGCGGCCGTGTTCCAGAAATTTGGCAAGAGCAGCTTTGCAATCGGCTTTTTCGGCGCCATCGCGGTGGCGCTGGCGGTCTGGATCATCGGCGGTATGCTGATCCCCGAAGGCGCGTCGGAGAATGCCTGGCTGAGCCCGGTGCCCTCGCGCGATCTGGGCGGCTTCATGCTGAACCTGATGCTGGGGGTGACCTGTGTGTCGCTGTCGCTGCCCTTGGGCATCGCGCTGGCGCTGGGGCGCCAGTCGGACATGCCGCTGATCAAGTGGGTCTGTGTCATCTTCATCGAGTTCGTGCGCGGCGTGCCGCTGATCACGCTGCTGTTCGTGGCCTCGGTGATGCTGGCCTATTTCTTCCCGCCGGAAAGCACCGTCGACCTGTTCCTGCGCGTGGTGATCATGATCACCATGTTCTCCGCGGCCTATATCGCCGAGGTGATCCGCGGCGGCCTTGCCGCGCTTCCGAAGGGGCAGTACGAAGCGGCTGACAGCCTTGGCCTGGATTACCCCCAGGCGATGCGGCTGATCATCCTGCCGCAGGCGCTGAAGATCTCCATCCCGGGCATCGTGAACGTGGCCGTCGGCCTGTTCAAGGACACCACCCTGGTTTCGGTCATCTCGATGTTCGACCTGGTTGGCATGATCCGCGGCCCGATCCTCGCCTCCACAGAGTGGAACGGCGTGTACTGGGAGCTTTTGGGCTTTGCGGCCGCGCTGTTCTTCGTCGTCTGCTACGGCATTTCTCAATACTCACAGTGGCTCGAGCGCCGTCTCGCCACCGACCACCGTTAAGGAGTTCAACATATGTCTGAACTTATGTCCGACCGCCAAATCGACCGCTCCAAGATGCAGGTGAGCGACGAGGTCGCCATTGAAATCACCAACATGAACAAGTGGTACGGCTCCTTCCACGTGCTGCGCGACATCAACCTGACCGTCAACCAGGGCGAGCGGATTGTGATCGCGGGCCCGTCGGGCTCTGGCAAGTCCACCCTGATCCGCTGCCTGAACGCGCTGGAAGAGCATCAGCAGGGCAAGATCGTGGTGGATGGCACCGAACTGTCCAACGACCTCAAGAACATCGACAAGATCCGGTCCGAGGTTGGCATGGTGTTCCAGCACTTCAACCTGTTCCCGCATCTGACCATCCTGGAGAACTGCACCCTGGCGCCGATCTGGGTGCGCAAGACCCCCAAGAAGGAAGCTGAAGAGCGGGCGATGCACTTCCTGGAGAAGGTGAAGATCCCGGAGCAGGCCAACAAGTACCCGGGCATGCTCTCGGGCGGCCAGCAGCAGCGTGTGGCCATTGCGCGCTCGCTTTGCATGATGCCGCGCATCATGCTGTTCGACGAGCCGACCTCGGCGCTGGACCCGGAGATGATCAAGGAGGTGCTCGACACCATGATCGAGCTGGCCGAGGAAGGCATGACCATGCTGTGCGTGACCCACGAGATGGGCTTTGCCCGCCAGGTGGCGAACCGGGTGATCTTCATGGATGCGGGCCAGATCGTGGAGCAGAACGAGCCGGAAGAGTTCTTCAACAACCCGAAGAGCGACCGCACCAAGCTGTTCCTCAGCCAGATCCTGGGCCACTGAGGCAGCTCAATCACCAAACAGAAAGGCCGGGCAGCGCGCCCGGCCTTTTTTGTTTCGGCAGCTATGGTCAGGAATGGCTGGCAAAAACTTCTGTGCTGCCATCTGCCAGGATCAGCAGGGTATCGAAGGCCTCGCGCTCGTCGCCCATCTCCATCCCCGGCGAGCCGATCGGCATCCCCGGCACCGTCAGCCCAAGCGCCTCAGGCTGCTCCGCGAGCAGCCGCTGGATGTCTTCTGCCGGGACGTGGCCCTCGATCACATAAGGCCCTGCCACCGCGGTGTGGCAGGAGGCCAGATCGCCGTTGACGCCGAGCCGCTCCTTCATCGCCCACAGCTCCTCATCCGCCACATTGCGCACTTCGGTGGTGAAGCCTGCAGCGGCCAGGCGGTCGGCCCAGGCGGTGCAGCAGCCGCAGGTGGGCGACTTCATGATGCGGATGGTGGTCTCCGCCGCCGCCGCGGCAAAGCCCGGCAGGGCGGCAAAGGGGAGGGCGGCTGCGGCCAGCAGCAGGGTACGGCGGTGCATGGGTCTTCTCCAATCCTCGCGGGGGGCGTGTTTCCGGACCGCAATATAGGTCTGCCCGCGCCGCCGCGCCAGTGGCCTCCGGCGCGGGATGCGCCAGCGTGCCGCAGGCCCGGGGGGCTTTGGGAGGCGGGCTACTCGCCCAGCAGCTCCCGCGGGACGGCGAAATCAATCGCTTTGCCGCTGCTCCAGCTGAGATCCTTCCAGTTGCCGATGTCGAACTCAGCCACCAGTGTGGCGCCGGTCGGGTAGTCGTCAAACCGGGAATGGTCCGGCGGGGTGGCCACGATGGAATGGGCAAAGGCGGCAATGCCGGGGTTGTGGCCGATCAGCATCACGCGGGGTTTCTCAGCCTGACACAGCACCTTGAACAGGATGTCCGAATTGGCGTGGTACAGCCGCTCGGTAAAGGCCGCGGGCACCCCCAGTTCCATCAGCTCAAAGGTCTCGCGGGTGCGTCTGGATGAGGAGGAGATGACCTGATCCGGCACATGGCCGTTGCCGCGCAGCCAGTCGGCAATGGCCGGGGCCGAGCGGCGGCCCCGCTTGTTCAGCGGGCGGGCGTGGTCGCTGGGGACACTGGTGTCCCAAGCGGATTTGGCGTGGCGGGTCAGGATCAGGGTGCAGGTCATTGCGGATGAAAATGCCTCATGTGATGTGCGGTTTGACCGGGGTCCCGGCCGGCGGTGCGGCTCAGCGGGCAGGCCCGGCGGGCAAGACAGCCGCCGGTCATGCAGCCGGCGCCTGCGCTGGTATCGAGATAGTCATGGCAGGCCGCCAGATCGTAGGGCCCCCCGTCCGCCAGTGCGGCGGCCGGGCAGGCGGCCAGGCAGGGACGGGAGCGGCAGCTGTGGCAGGGTGACTCTGCCAAAGGCGGAGGGGGAATGTCAAATTCCTGTTCAAAGTGAAGGGCCCCCCGCAAGGAAATCATCAGTCCGGCCTGATCATGCACCATCATCTGTGACGGCGATGTGAAAAACCGCCCCGTAGCCAAAGCCCAGTTGATGAAGGGCGTATAGGGCGGCCCGCCAAAGGGGTAATGGGCGCGGCCGCCCAGGGTTTCTGCCAAGGCGACGATCACCCGCTGCGACCAGCGGTCCACAGGGTCCGGCCTGCCGTCGCGGTACTCCAAGCTGGCGGTGAAGCGGGGCCAGAATGCCTGATCCGTGCCCAGCAGCACCAGGGTGCCGCCCTCCAGCGCCTTGACGGGCTGGCGCCGCGGATGCAGCGCACCGTACACCGCCAGCCCGGCCTGCCCGGCGGCTGCTTCGATCCGCGCATAAAAAGGAGTGTCCCGGTCAGGGGCATCCGGCAGGTCAGTCAGGGTCATAAGCGGCATCCGGTCCGGTGGCATGGGGCGAGCCTAGCAGCGCGGGCGTCCCGTCCAGAGTGCAAAAACGCCGCGCAACCGTCCGCCGGCGTCTTCCTGCCGCCCGGCTCAGCGGCGGCGGAACGGCAGCATCAGGCTCCAGCCCAGCCGCGCCGGGCGGCCGTCCTGCCACTGCAGCCCCACGGTCATGCCGTCATGCCCCTGGCCCGGCTGCGCCGTGTAGGTGCCAAAGATCCGGTCCCAGACCGACAGGGCAAAGCCGTAGTTGCTGTCATGCTCGTGGCGATGGATAGAGTGATGCACCCGGTGCATGTCCGGCGTCACCAGCAGCAGCCGCAGCAGCGCATCCGCCCTGCGGGGCAGCGCCAGGTTGGCATGGTTGAACAGCGCGGTGCCGTTCAGCAGGATCTCAAACAGCACCACCGCCAGGGCTGAGGGCCCCAGCAGATAGACCAGCCCGATCTTCAGCAGCATCGACAGGGCAATCTCCACCGGGTGAAACCGCACCGCGGTGGTCACGTCCATGTCGCGGTCGGCATGATGCACCCGGTGCAGCCGCCACAACAGCGGCACCTTGTGGGTGATCAGATGCTGCAGCCAGATAGCGAAATCCAGCACCAGCACCGCCAGCAGCACCTCCACCCAGCCGGGCCAGCGGACCGCATTCAGCAGCCCCCAGCCATGCTCTGCCGCATCCAGCGCCGCGCCGACGGCCAGCAAGGGCAGCCCGACCGCCAGCGCCCGCAGGGTCAGCGTGTTCAGGATCGAGATCGACAGGTTGGCCGGCCAGCGCCGCCGCCGCGGCAGGCTGCGGCCGCGCCGCGGCGCCCAGGCTTCTGCCGCCGCAAATAGCGCAAACAGCCCCAGGAAGGCCGCAAGGCGGATCAGGGTTTCATACTCCATGCTTTCAGCGATGCGCATGCAGCGGCAAAAAGCAACTCCCAACGCCGCAGCGCGCCGCCTGAAACACGGATCCTCTGTTCATCTGGCCCCGAAATATCCCGGGGCGAATTGGCCCCAGGGGCCAAGAGGGGCAGCGCCCCTCAGCCGGCCCGTGCCTCAGGCGCGGATCATCGAGCCTGCGCCGTGGTCGGTATAAAGCTCCAGCAGCACTGCGTTCTGCACCCGCCCGTCCACGATGGTGCAGGCGCGCACGCCATTGCGGACCGCATCCAGCGCGGTTTCGGTCTTGGGGATCATACCGCCCGCGATCACGCCGCTGGCGGTCATCTCCTCGACATCCGCCGCCTTCAGTTCGGTCACCACGTCGCCCTCGGCATTCTTGACGCCCGCCACATCGGTCAGCAGCAAAAGCCGGTCGGCGGTCAGCGCCTTGGCGATGGCGCCGGCGGCGGTGTCGCCGTTGATGTTGAACGTCTCGCCATTGCGGCCGCCGCCGATCGGGGCGATCACCGGGATCATGTTCTTTTCAAACAGCCCGTGCAGCACCATCGGGTCCATCTCGGCCGGTGCGCCGACAAAGCCCAGGTCCGGGTTGGCCTGATCGCAGGTGATGAGGTTTGCATCCTTGCCCGACAGCCCCACCGCGCGGCCGCCCTGGCGGTTGATCGCCTGCACGATGCGCTTGTTGACGACGCCGGACAGCACCATTTCCACCACCTCCATGGTAGCGGCGTCGGTGACGCGCTTGCCGTTCACGAACTCCGACTTGATCTGCAGCTTTTCCAGCATCGCGTTGATCATCGGCCCGCCGCCATGCACGATCACCGGGTTCACCCCGACCTGGCGCATCAGCACGATATCGCGGGCAAAGGTGTCCATCGCCTCGTCGCTGCCCATGGCGTGGCCGCCCAGCTTGATGACGACAATGGCCCCGGCAAAGCGCTGGAAATACGGCAGCGCGCTGGAGAGGGTTTCGGCGGTGGCAATCCAATCGCGGTTCATATCTTGTTTCTTCATTGCTGCATCATCCCTTGGCCCCGATGTGTTACGGGGTTCCGGCGCCGCTGCCAAGGGTTGCGTTTGGCGCACCCCGTTGCGGATCGCGGCGCGGGTGCTAGGCTCAGGCCAGATTCTCACACAAGGAGTGCGCCATGCGCCAGAAGACTTTGCTGCTGACCGGGGCCAGCCGCGGCATCGGCCACGCCACCGTGCGCCGTTTCAACGCCGAGGGCTGGCGGGTGATCACCTGCTCGCGCCAGCCATTCCCGCAGGAATGCCCCTGGGGCGGCGGCCAGGAGAACCATGTGCAGCTGGACCTGTCGGATCCGTCGGACACGATCAATGCAGTGGGCCAGATCCAGGAGCTGCTGGACGGTCGGCTGGATGCGCTGGTTAACAACGCGGGCATCTCGCCCAAGGGACCGGACGGGGAGCGGCTCAATACGCTGAACACTGATCTGATGGACTGGGGCAAGGTGTTCCATGTGAACTTCTTTGCCTCGGTGGTGCTGGCCCGCGGCCTCAAGGAGGAGCTGGCGGCGGCGCAGGGCTCTGTCGTCAACGTGACCTCGATCGCGGGCAGCCGTGTGCATCCCTTTGCAGGCGCGGCCTATGCCACCTCGAAGGCGGCGCTGGCGGCGCTGACGCGGGAGATGGCGCATGACTTCGGGCCGATGGGCGTGCGCGTGAACGCCATTGCGCCGGGCGAGGTCGAAACCTCGATCCTGTCGCCCGGCACCGAGAAGATCGTCGCCAAGCTGCCGATGCAGCGGCTGGGCCAGCCTGAGGAAGTGGCGGCGGCGATCTATTTCCTGTGCTCGGAGGGGAGTTCCTATATCTCCGGCGCTGAGATCGAGGTGAACGGCGCGCAGCACGTTTGATTTTTGTCAACCGCCCGGCCTAGAGGCCGGGCAGCGCCCGACCCTCCCCACGGGACGGCGCTTTCGCACCCACCCAGTGTCGGGCGCTGCCCTTCGCTTTCTACTAGCTCATCGCGCGTTTCAGCACCGGCAGGTTGCCCAGCAGCAGCACGTCAAACGCCAGCACCGCCAGCAGCGCCAGGCCGGTGAGCGGGAAGGCCAGCGAGACCAGCACGGCAATCAGCGCGGCACCTTTCCAGAACGGCATCTCTGCCGGTTCCGGCGGCGCGGCAAGGCGGGCGGCACCGGAAGGGCGGCGCTTGACCCACATCACCAGGCCGGAGACGCAAACAAAGATCACCGCGAGGCAGAACACCACGTTCAACACGAAGCTCCAGGTGCCCATCAGCCCCATGTGGAAGGGGATGCTGACCGCCATCGCTTTACCCGCCCAGGAGTAGTCGTCATACGTCACATCGGCGAGGATCCTGCCGCTGTACTGGTCCACATGCACGGTGCGGTCGATGAAGGGGCTGTCGCCGTCGCCGCTCATGCTGTCGCGGTTGATTGTCCAGACGCCACTTTCGCCACCGGGGTAGGCGAGGCGGAAGCGGCCTTCCATTCCCAGCGAGCGGCCCAAAGCGATCAGGCTGGCGGCATCCACTGGGGCGCCTTCGGCCACGCCGGTGATCCCGGCGTCAGAGCCTGAGGCGGGCATCGGGGTTTGCTCCAGCGCCCAAGGCACGTCGTTGGTATGCCCATGGTTCATGCTGGCGTGGATATCGTCAGACAGGGGCACATTGTCCCATTTCGCCGCCGGGAAGGTGGACCACGCCTGCATGATCTTGCCGCCCCAGATGCCGGTCCACGACAGGCCCGAGATCAGGAACACCACCAGCAGCGCCGACATCCAGAAGCCGGTGACCGCGTGGAGGCTCTTCCACAAGGCGCGGCCCTTGGCGCGGAAGTTGGGGACGAAAGCGCTGATGGCATTGCCACGGGGCCACCAAAGGTAGAGGCCGGTCAGCACCAGCACGAGGCCCAAACCGGCGGCGATCTCGATCAGCTGGTCGCCGGTGTCGCCGATCAGAAGGGTAGAATGGATGTTGTCGGCCAGATCGTACCAGCCGGCGCGGCGGTCCCAGATCTCGATCACTTCGCCGTTGTACTGGTTCAGGGCCACCAGGCGCTGGCCCGCTTCGGTTTTCACCCGGAACACTGCGGCCAGATCCGGGGCCTTGGGGCCGATCCATTCGGCGATGGTGCCGGGCTGGGCAGCCAGCACGGCGGCCTCCTGCTCAGGGATGCTCAGCTCGGCGGGGCCTGGGGGGACGGGGATCTTCTCGCCGTCGCGGCCGTCCACTTGGGTGATGAACATCATCATCAGGCCGGTCACCGCCAGCATGATCAGGAAGGGGATCACAAACAGGCCGGCGTAGAAGTGCCAGCGCCAGGCGGCGAAGTAGAATTTCTCTGGAAGCGGGCGCGACTGGCCCGCGGATTGCGGTTGGCTGGATGCCATAGGGTCTCTCCATATCGGAACGGGGCCGGTCGCGCGGGGCGCCGGCGGTAATGTCAGAGGTGTTCAGAAAATCAGGAGAGTGCGGGCGGGCCGCGGGCATCATAGCGCCAGTGGAAGCCGGCTGTGTGATGGGTAAAGGCCTCGCGCGACCAGCGGTCGCTGAGAGGTGTGTCCAGGTTCAGGTCGATCAGGCTGTCGGGCAGCAGCGCCACGACGCCAAGACCGGCGAATGGACAGCTGCGGTCCTCCATCTGCTCGGCGGGCGCATGGGGTTCGCCGCTGTCCAGATCGACCCAGGTTTCCACAAGGCCATGGCCGGTACAGATCACCAGCAGCACCTTGCCGTCCTGCGCCGTGCCCGGCATCCATCCGGAGGGGATCAGCCCGGCCACGGCCAGGGCGATCACAACCAGATAGGAGGCAAGGCGGGCAAGCATGGATCAGAGGCTGGCGATGATCGACCTGAGGGTCGGGATGCCGTCGCCCTTTTCAGAGGAGGTCAGCACGATTTCCGGATAGGCCGCCGGGTGTTTGGAAAGCGCGCCGCGGACCTGCTCCAGCACCTTGGCGCGGTCCTTTTCCTTGACCTTGTCAGCCTTGGTCATCACGCATTGGAAGGTGACGGCGGAGCTGTCCAGCAGCTTCATGATGTCCTCGTCCACCTTCTTGACGCCATGGCGGCTGTCGATCAGCACAAAGGCGCGGCGCAGGTTCTGGCGGCCGGACAGGTACTGCTTCAGCAGCTTCTGCCATTTCTCCACCACCGCCAGCGGCGCATTGGCATAGCCATAGCCGGGCAGGTCGACCAGATAGAGCTCCGGCCCTTGGGTGAAGAAGTTGATCTCCTGCGTGCGGCCCGGCGTGTTGGAGGCGCGCGCGATGCCCTTGGTGCCGGTCAGCGCGTTGATCAGGCTCGACTTGCCGACGTTGGAGCGGCCGGCAAAGCAGACCTCCATCCGGTCGGCGCCGGGCAGGCCGCTCATTGCGACCACGCCCTTCAGGAACTCGGTCTCGCCCGCAAACAGCTTGCGGCCTTTTTCCAGGGAAATATCGTCCGGCGCCTCGGCCAGGGGGAATTGCATCTGCATCACAGTACCTTCACCGCATCGCCGATGCGGACAGGGCCGCCGCGGACCACCTCGGCGTAGACCGAGAAGTCCTGATGGCCCCAGTTGTCTTTCAGGGTTTTCAGCGTGTCGGCGTCGCGTTCGCCGGTTTCGGGGTTGGCGGTGGTCGCCAGGCAGCGCACCACCCGCTCGCGCACGGCAAAGACCGCCTCGCCGACCTGCACCTCGCGGCCGATCCATTCGTTTTCGGCCCAGGCCTCGCCCAGGTCGAACCAGATGTTGCCGCGCCAGCGCAGCGGCGACAGCTTTTGTCCGATGGCTTGCTCCACCGCGCGGTGGGAGGCCAGGTTGCACAGCGTGACCGAGGGGAAATCGCTATCGGTCATGCCGCGGCCCGGCACCCGGACGATATGGGAAGACCCGGCCCGGTTTGCAGGCAGCAGCGGCTTTTCCCAGTCCAGGAAACGGGGCAGGTCCTCAGCGGCGTCCGGATCAAACGTCAGATCGGGACGGTCCGGGTGGCTCAGCGTCAGCTGGCCGGTGGCTTCGTCCAGCTTGGCATTGACGGCCATCAGCTGCGGCGCCTTTGAGCCGCGGGTGAAATTGGCGCAGGGCACCCATTCGGAGCCATCCGCCGATGACGCTTCATGCGCGACCGCCCAAACGCGATCGCCGGGCATGGTCTGCCCGGCGCTCAGAGTTACGGTTTCCAGTGCCTCCCGCCCGTGGGATTTGAGCGGGTGGCGCCAGATATTTGTGACCTTGCAGGTCATTCGTTCTCAGCCTTCGGCTTCTTCTTGAAGCTCGACTTGATGTTGCCGAACACGTCCGGCTTATAACCGTGGCTGCGCATGATCAGATACTGCTGGGTGAAGGTGATCGTGTTGTTGGCGATCCAGTAGACCACCAGGCCGGAGGCGAAGCCGCCGAGCATGAACATGAACACCCAGGGCATCCAGGCAAAGATCATCTGCTGGGTCGGGTCGGTGGGCGCCGGGTTCAGCTTTTGCTGCAGCCACATCGAGACGCCCAGCAGGATCGGCAGGATGCCGATGAAGACCAGCGCCAGGATGCTTTCCGGCGCCGGGGCCGCAAAGGGCAGCAGGCCGAACAGGTTGAAGATCGAGGTCGGATCCGGCGCGCTGAGGTCCTGGAAGGGGCCGAAGAAGGGCGCGTGGCGCAGTTCCAGGGTGACGAAAATCACCTTGTAGAGCGAGAAGAAGATCGGGATCTGGATCAGGATCGGCAGGCAGCCCGCGGCGGGGTTCACCTTCTCCCGCTTGTAGAGCTCCATCATCTCCTTCTGCATCTTCTGGCGGTCGTCGCCGGCGCGCTCCTTGAGCTTCTCCATCTCCGGCTGAAGCTCTTTCATCTTGGCCATGGAGGCGTAGGATTTATAGGCCAGCGGGAACACCAGGATCTTGATCACCACGGTCAGGCCGATGATCGCCCAGCCCATGTTGCCGATCAGGACGTTCAGATTGTGCAGCAGCCAGAACATCGGCTTGGTCAGGAAGAAGAACCAGCCCCAGTCGATCACGTCCAGGAAGCCCTGGATGCCTGCCTTCTGGTAGCCGCGGATGGTTTCCCATTCCTTGGCGCCGGCAAACAGCTGGGTGGTGACCTCGGACGACTGGCCGTCAGCGACGGTCACGGTCGGCAGCACGATGTCGGTCTGGTAGATCTCGCGGCGCTCGTCGAATTTGGCGATCGAGCGGAAGGCCTGACCCGGCTCGGGGACCAGGGTCGACATCCAGTAATGGTCAGTAAAGCCGATCCAGCCGTTCTCGGCGACCTGGCGGATTTCTGCCTTGGAGCCGTCGCGCGCGTCGGGCTCGAAATCGGCCATGTCGTCATAGTCGATCTCGGCCAGCTCGCCGTCGGACATGCCGACTAGGCCTTCGTGCAGGATGAAGAAGTTCTTCAGGTCCGCGGGCTGGCCGTGGCGGGCCAGGGTGCCGTAGGGCGCCAGCGACACGGTGCCGCCGGAGGCGTTGGCAACCGACTGGGTGACCGAGAACATGTAATCCTCGTCGACCGAGATGGTGCGGCTGAAGGTCAGGCCGTTGCCGTTGTCCCAGGTCAGGGTGACGGGGCTGTCCGGGGTCAGGGTGGCATCTGCCTCGGCGCTCCAGACGGTGTTGGCGCCCGGCACCTCATCCAGCGACAGGCCTGCGCCCGGGGCCCAGCCGTAAAGCGCGTAATAGGCCTCGGCCTCGCCCACCGGCTTCAGCAGTTTGACGATCGGGGAATTCTCGTCCAGCGTCTCGCGGTAGTCCTTCAGCGACAGATCGTCGATCCGGCCGCCCTGCAGCGAGATGCTGCCGGTCACCCGCGGCGTGTCGATGGCCAGACGCGCGGCCTGCGGGGCCTCGGCCTGTTCCGGGGCGCTGCCGTCCACGGCCTCAGCCGCGGCGCTGGGCGCCAGTGCGGTATCGCCTGCGGGGGCGGTCTCGCTGACCGCGGTTTCAGGCGCTTGCTCCGGCTCCGGGGGCGGGAAGAAGGTATACCACCCGAGGATCACCAGAAAGCTGAGTACGGTTGCGAGAATTAGATTTTTGTTCTGATCGTCCATTGGGGACTGCCACCTC
>NZ_JBQKUH010000031.1:0-51760 GCF_054968485.1 Leisingera sp. G5_S3_59_S7 | reverse complement strand
GGTTCATCCTTGGCGCGGCGCAGGCGAATCACAATTAGCACGGCGCTTCAGGGCGCTTATCTCACTCAATCACGGATCCGCGCGGCGCGGTGCTGCGCCCGACTATGCAGGGCATCTGTGACGCCCGGAATTGGCGGGAGTGCCCCACGCTGCGTTACTGTTCGGCGTTGAAGACAAACAGCGTCTCGCCGTTGATCCGGTAGCCGTTGATCAGCTCCTTCGCCTTGTCAGAGACCAGCCAGCCCTCCAGCTGCATCGCCAGACCGTTCTTCACGTGGCCGTGCTTTTCCGGGTTCACCGGGATGTAGGCATACTGGTTGAAAAGCACCGGATCCCCGGCAAACAGCAGCCCCAGCCCGGCTTTGTTGCCGAAGTTCAGCCAACTGGCGCGGTCCGACATGATATAGGCGTCCATACCCGCCGCCGTGTTCAGCGCAGCGCCCATGCCCGCGCCCACGGCGCGGTACCAATCCCCGAATCCATTTGGCTCCAGCCCGGCAGCGTTCCACAATGCCAGTTCTTTCTTATGGGTGCCGCTGTCATCGCCGCGGCTGACGAAAATTGCTTCGGCCCCGGCAATCCTTTGCAGGGCCGCTGCCGCGTCCTCAGAGCCGGCCACCCCGGCCGCATCGCCTTTGGGACCGATGAAGACAAAGTCATTGTACATGATCTCGCGCCGGTGGGTGCCGTTGCCGCCAGCCAAGAACTTTTCCTCAGCCTTCTTGGAATGCACCAGGATCGCGTCGACGTCGCCCGCCTCGCCCAGCCGGATCGCCTGGCCGGTGCCAACCACCAGCAGCTGCACATCCAGGCCCAAGTCCTTCTTGATCTCCGGCAGCAGGATCTCCGCCAGACCGGAATTGTGGAAGGACGTGGTAACCGCCATCTTCATCTCTTCCGCCAGAGCGGCAGAGGCCAGGGCCACAGATGCAATTGCACCAATAATCAGACGTTTCATTCGACAATATCTCCGTTCAGAAATGCACGGCCCTGCGGCGTTTGCGGCCCGGTAAAGAATGCCTCCGCCGGGCTGAATTCGTGGATGCGGCCGCCTAGGACAAAAATCACCTCATCGGCCAGCCGCCGCGCCTGCCCCATATTGTGGGTAGACATGATCAGCCGCGTACCACTCTCGGCGGCATGGGCCAGGATCTCTTCGATCTCGCGGGTGGCGCGCCCGTCCAGCGCGGCGCAGGGTTCGTCCAGGAACAGCACTTCCGGCTCGCGTACCAGGGCGCGGGCCAGGGCCAGCTTCTGCCGCTCGCCGCCCGACAGCATGGTGGCCTGGCGCTGCAGGATTCTCCCCAGGCCGACACGGGCCGCCCAGTCCGCTGCCCGCGTGCGCGCCTCGTGGCGGCCCACGCCCGTCAGCCGAAGCGGGTAGGCAATGTTCTCGATCACCGTGCGGCGCATCATCACCGGGGTTTGAAACACGAAGGCCTGCCGCTTCTGCGCCTCTTCCAGCGGGCATGCCCAGTCCAGGCTGCCGCCATTCATCCGCACAATGCCATGCAGCATTTTCAGCAGCGTGGTTTTTCCGGCCCCGTTGGGACCGATGACGATAGAGGTCCCCTGCCCGCCAAGCGTCAGATCGACCGGCCCTACCAACACCTTGCCGCGGCGGCGCACCTGAGCGCCCTGGGCCACCAGCGGGAACATCTGCATTACCAGCGCCCCTCGCTTTCGGTGCGGCCCAGCCAGTGGATTGTCAGGTTCACTGCAATCGCCAGCGCGATCAGCACAAACCCAAGCCCCAGCGCCATGGCAAATTCGCCCTTGCCGGTCTCCAGCGCAATCGCCGTGGTCAGCACCCGGGTGGCGTGGTCGATATTGCCGCCCACCACCATGATCGCGCCCACCTCACCAATTGCGCGGCCAAAGCCCGCCAGCGCCGCAGTCAGCAGCGCCCTGCGCCCGTCCCACAACAGCGCCTGGATGCGTTGGAACTGGGTGGCGTTCATCGAGATCAGAAGATCGTGGTAATCGCTCCACAACTCGCGCAAGGACTGATGCGCAACCGAGGCCACCAAGGGCACAACGATGATCACCTGCGCGATGATCATCGCCGTGGGGGTAAACAGCAGGCCGAATACGCCGAACGGACCGGCGCGGGACAGGAACACATAGACCACAAGGCCGACCACCACCGGCGGCAGCCCCATCAGAGCGTTCAGTACCGCAATCGTGGCGCGGCGCAGCCGGAACCGGCGCACCGCCAGAAAGGCCGCCAGCGGCAGCGCAATGGCACAGGCGATGGCAAGCGCGGTCAGCGTCACCCGCAAGGAGCGCAGGGTGATTTCCACCAGATCCGCGTCCAGCGTCACCAGAAGCCAAAAGGCCTGGCACAGTCCTGCCCACAGATCAGTCATGCCGCTCGCTCAACTCCGCTTCAGCCGGTCAGTCCGGTCAGTCCGGGTCTAACACCCTCTGACGAATTTCAAAATCACAGGAGGAGGCATTGGAACAGCCAAAAGCGGCAGTGCTCTGGAAAAAGACCCTATCGAACACCATATCACTAGCGTCAGTCAAAGACTTAGCACTGAAACCCCGGTTCCGGCGGGGTCATGCGGCGCAGGCGTGCAAACCCATGCCGCCTGTTAGCGCCAAATCACCGCATTTGGCCGCAAATCCCTTCACGCGCGCTTGCGTGCGCGATTTGAACGTGAAACAACCCCCGCCCAAAGTGTCACACCGGACGCAACCTTGAGGAAACGCCATGTTCGACCTGCAATCCATGCGGGATCAGCTCGCCGCCCACTATGATCTGGCCCCGAATCCGGCCCTGGCCGAACAGATGGCAGATATCTACGCCCGCATGGACCGCGTGGTGAACCCAATCGAATGGGCCACCCATGCGCCTTATGTTGCGGCGATTCTGGAGCTGAAGAAGCAGCGCAACGCGGTGATCCTGGCGCATAACTACATGACGCCGGAAATCTATCACGGGATCTCGGATGTGGTCGGTGACAGCCTGCAGCTGGCAATTGAGGCCACCCGGGTCGAGGCCGATGTGATCGTGCAGTGCGGCGTGCATTTCATGGCCGAAACCTCCAAGATCCTGAGCCCGGAAAAAACCGTGCTGATCCCCGATATGGAGGCTGGCTGTTCCCTGGCCGAAAGCATCACCGCCGAAGGCGTTGCGGAAATGCGGCGCCGCTACCCCGGCGCGCCGGTGGTCACCTATGTGAACACCACGGCTGAGGTGAAAGCCGCATCCGACATCTGCTGCACGTCCTCCAACGCGGCGCAGATCGTTGCGGCGATGGAAGAAGACACCATCATCATGACGCCGGACCAGTATCTGGCCCAGAACATTGCCCAGCAGGTTCCGGAAAAGAACATCGTCTGGTGGGAGGGCTCCTGCATCGTGCATGAGCAGTACACCGCCAAGGATCTGCGCGACTTCCGCGAATGGAACCCGGGCACCCGGCTGATTGCGCATCCCGAATGCCCGCCAGATGTGGTGGCCGAGGCCGATTTCTCCGGCTCGACCAGCGGTATCGTCAAATACGTGACCGACGAAAAGCCGGAAAAGGCTCTGCTGATCACCGAATGCTCGATGGCGTCGAACATCGCCGATCAGCTGCCTGAGGTGGAATTCGTCGGCCCATGCAACATGTGCCCCTACATGAAGAAGATCACGCTGGAGAAAGTCCTGTGGTCGCTGCACACGATGACCGAGCCGGTCGAGGTTGATCCCGAAGTGGCCGAAAAGGCCCGCGTCGCGGTGCAGCGGATGATCGACCTTTCGCAGAAACTGGGCATCTGATCCGTGGTCGAAACCGGCCGCATCGTCATTGCCGGCGCAGGCCTGGGCGCGCTGTACGCTGCTCTTGAGCTGGCCCCCAGGCCGGTCCTGGTGATCTCCCCCGAAACCCTGGGTGAAGGCGCAAGCTCGGCCTGGGCCCAGGGCGGCGTTGCGGCTGCCATGGCCAATCACGACACGCCGGAAGCGCACGCCGCGGATACTCTGCAGGCGGGCGCTGGCACCGTCGACCCCGAGGTCGCCGCCATGGTCACCCGCGTGGCCCGCGAGCATATCGTCGACCTGACCGAGCTTGGCACTCCCTTCGACCGTGACGCCGAAGGCAACTATGTCATGAGCCGCGAGGCCGCCCATTCCGCTGCCCGCGTGGTTCGGGTAAAGGGCGATCAGGCCGGCGATCAGATCATGCGGACGCTGATTGCCGCGGTCCGCGCTGCGCCCTCCGTGCAGGTTCTGGAAAACACCCAGGCCGTGCGGCTGGAGACCGAGGACGGCACTGTCACCGGCATCTGGATCTCCCGCGCTGACACGCCGTCAGCGCCGGTGCTGATCAAGGCGCCGGGCGTGCTGCTGGCGGGCGGCGGCTCCGGCGGGCTTTATGCCCACACCACCAACCCGCCCCGCATCCGCGGCCAGGTGATCGGCTTTGCTGCCCGCGCAGGCGCCCGCATTGCCGATCCGGAATTCGTGCAGTTCCACCCCACTGCCTTTGACATAGGCGAGGACCCTGCCCCGCTGGCCACAGAGGCCCTGCGCGGCGAAGGCGCGGTGCTGATCAATGCGGACGGCGAGCGCTTCATGCTGGCAGCTCACCCCGATGCGGAGCTTGCCCCCCGTGACATTGTCGCCCGGGCAATCTTTGCCGAGACCCAAGCAGGCCGCCGGCCGATGCTCGACACACGTGCAGCGCTGGGGTCCGAGGTGCTGACCCGCTTCCCAACCGTGGCCGAAACCTGCGCCCGCGCGGGCATCGACCCGGTGCAAGAGCCGATCCCCGTGGCCGTCGCCGCCCATTACCACATGGGCGGGGTCGATGCGAACATGAATGGCCGCACCAGCCTGGCAAATCTCTGGGTCTGCGGCGAGGCGTCCTCCACCGGCCTGCATGGCGCCAACCGGCTCGCCTCCAACGGATTGCTGGAAGCGCTGGTCTATGCCCGCAACGCGGCGCAGGACATGTCCGCCCCGCAAACCCCGGAACACGCAGAACAGGTCCGCCTCAGCTTCCCCGCCGGCGGGCAAGAGCTTGACCGGGAGGCGGTGAACACCCTGCGGAAGACCATGACTGCCCATACCGGCGTGCGCCGCACCGCTGCAGGTCTGAAACAGGCGCTCTCCACCATAGCCCGGCTTGAGGCCGAACAGTCTGCGGACGAAAACTTCCTCAATATGTGCGCCACCGCCACGCTGATCGCTGCCGCGGCGCTGAGGCGAGAGGAAAGCCGCGGCGGCCATTTCCGCGACGACTTTCCCATGGCGGACCCGGCACAGGCCCACCGCACCCGCATCACCCTGGACGAGGCCCTGGCCATCCGCGCCGGGGCCGTGAAGGAACTGACATGAGCACCCACTTCGCCACCCTGCCCGACCTGATCCTGGAACCGATGGTGCGCGCCGCCCTGATGGAGGACCTGGGCCAGAACGGCGATATCACCACCCGTGCGGTGATCCCGGCCTCGGCAACCTACGCCGCCCGGCTGAACGCCCGCGAGGACGGTGTTGTGTCGGGAATGCAGATTGCCCGCATCGCCTTTCACCTGGTGGATGCCGGACTGAAGGTGGAAACGCTGCTCCCCGATGGCAGCCCTTGCAAAAAGGGCGACACGCTGATGACTGTCGAAGGCTCTGCCGCCTCGATCCTGTCGGGCGAGCGCGTCGCGCTGAACTTTGCCGGCCGCCTGACCGGCATCGCCACGCTGACCTCCGCCTTCGCCGCGGAAACCCAAGGCACCTCCACCCGCATCACCTGCACCCGCAAGACCACCCCGGGCCTGCGCATTGCCGAGAAACAGGCGGTGCTGCACGGAGGCGGGTACAATCACCGTTTCGGCCTGTCGGATGCGATCCTGATCAAGGACAACCACATCGCCGCTGCCGGCGGTGTAAAAGCGGTGCTGGAAGCCGCCAAGGCCAGCGTCAGCCACATGATGAAAGTGGAAATAGAAGTCGACACCCTGGACCAGCTGGCCGAGGTGATCGCCACCGGCGGGGCAGACGTTGTCCTGCTCGACAACATGGATACCCCCACTCTCGCCAAGGCAGTGGAGATATCCAAGGGTCATGTGGTGACCGAGGCCTCCGGCAACATGCGGCTGGAACGCATTGCGGAAGTGGCAGCAACCGGCGTCGACTACATCTCGTCCGGTGCGCTTACCCATTCGGCGCGCACGCTGGATCTGGGCCTCGACTTCTGATTTCCCCGGTCAGCTGGCAGCGGCTGGCGGGCCTTCGCTTGCCAGCTCTGGTCTGTCTCTCTAATCCGACTGGCGCAACTGACGGGCCGCTTCAAGCTTGTCCTGCCGCAGCGCCTCGGGCGACAGCATCAGCACTGAACCGCCTTCAACCTGGCGCACCTCGAACCCTTTGCGGCCCTGCAACCCGGCGCGCAGTTCGTCCGGCAGCGCTGCGCAATCCTCAGGACGGCTCTCGCACATCACGATCTCGCGCCCGGTCAGATGATGCAGGCGGAATGCAACCGAATGGTGCTTTTGCAGATCCGATTTCCGGGTCGCCTCCAGCGACAGATAGGTGCCGGTGACGTAAACCGGACCCTGCCCTTCTGCCAGCTCCGCGGCCATGACCTGGCTCACCCTGTGCCATTCAGTGAGAACCCGGTGCGTCAGGCCGCCAAAAATCACATAAACCGCGGTCACGGCAAACAGCAGGTTCCGGCTCAGCCGGGCCCCGCCGCTGTCGCGCAGTGCAATGGCGAACAGCCCGATGAAAACAGCGCCAAAGATCCACAGAAACCCGCCAGAGCGCACCGGCATGTCAATACCGCTGCGGATCACTTGCACGCAGATCAGCGCCACCCCCATGGCAGCGCCGGACAGCAGGTAGAGCGCCCGCCATTTATCCTGCCGCAGCACAACCCAGACCGCGCAGGCCAAAAGCACGGCCTGCATGAGCGCCAGAACCCAGTTGTTATAAGCACCCTTCTGCGCCAGGCTGGCCAGGAACTGCCAGGCCAGTTTGGAATTTTCGAGCGCCGACGCCAGATCCCGCGCCGGGCTGGGATTGCGCCATTCCGCCATCGGCACGCCGAACACCCCATGCACGGCATAGTTCAGCGAATAGATCGCCAGCATGCCGAGCGCGAAACTGGCAATGAACAGCGCCAGCAGCCCCGCCAGGTCCCGGGCCGATCGCGCGACGCCGGCGCGGGTCAGGCTCAGCCCCAGGATCAGGAACGGATAGGTCGTGTAGGCCATTAGCGAGACCGGAACAAAAATCAGCATCAGCCAGCGGCAGGCCCGCTCGCTCAGCCTTGTGGTCAGCCAGGCATAAAGCGCGACAATGGCCAGCCCCGGGATCAGCGTGTTGAACCACAATGAGATCAGCACCCAAGGCAAGCCGAGACCTGCGATCAGCGCAACCATCACCCGCTGCCAAGTCTCTGCCTCGCGCCCAAAAGCGTTGTGGACCAGGCAGCCAAGATAGACGGCCCATAACAGCTGATAGACCAGGTAATTCAGCCATGCCGGCGTCACGTATCCGCGCAGATGCCAAAGGTAATTGATCCAGCGCCCCTCAGTCAGGGTCTTTGAGTAAAACAGCGATGGGTCTGACAGCAGCGCCGGGTAGTCATCATGCCGGATCATCGGGTCCGGCAGCTGGAACAGCGCCGTCAGCAGCAGCATCGCAAAGATTGCAGCCACCGTGACCGGCAGCTGCGGCAGGGCGCGCCGCTGCGCAGCGCTGCTGCCGGCCGAGACCAAGGTCATCCTGCGGTCTCCTGCAGGCGGCGGGCGCGGCGGGCCAGTACAGCGGCCTGGATCTGGGCAATCTTAGTCACCATCGGCCGCGGCATCAGCGACACGATTCCGCGCCGCATCCGCCAGCTCAGGCTACCAGCCAGCGGCACCTTCTGACCGGCCGGAACTGCCGCGGCCAGCACCTCTTGCGGCAAACCTTGCCGGCCTGCTTCATTGGCATAAAGCACAGTGTTGTAGCGGTACCAGGGCGCGACGCCTTGCATGTGTCTCAGCCGGGGGCGGGCAAAATCGAAGGCGGTGAAACCGCGCGCCGCAAACATCTCCTGCCAGAAGGACAGCGGCTTCTCATTGATATGAAACTCGCCCCCCTGTCCTGGTACCGCGGCGGAAAACAGCACCCGGTCGGCATGGCGGGTCAGGCTGTCGACCAGCTTCTCCGAAGCCGCTTCAGGCAGGTGCTCGCCCACCTCAAGGCTTTGCGCCAGGTCAAACTTGCGGCCCAGGTCAAAGGTTTTGGTCAGGTCTGCTGCGTGGAACTGCTGGCGCGGGATCGCCAGCTGATCACGATCCACATAATCGCCGTCAACGCCGGCGACATCGGTCACACCGGCCTTGATCCATTCGCTCAGCCACACACCGCGGCCGCTGCCCAGGTCCAGCACGCTGCCCGCCTGCAGTTGCGGCTGCACCACAGAGATCATCGCCTGCGCCGAAGACCGCGCGCCCCGCTCGATATAATCGTAAAATTCGTTGGAATAGATATGAGACATGATTGCTCCGAACTTTAGTCAGCCAGCCGCGGCATACACCCAGAGGCGGAAGATGATGAAATTCTGTACCGGCAAGATCACCGTGACGGCAGCGGCGGACAGCCAGTCCGCCCAGCCCAGCGCAGGGCCGAACACGCCGGTGATCAGCGCCGAGACGGCAAAACCCGCGGCAATGGTGCAGGCAAACCGCGCCATCTGGTCCGGCAGGCCCAGCGGGCGGCGGAAGGTCCACCAGGTTTGCAGCACATATTGCACCGCAACCGCGCCAGCAAAGGCCAGGGCATTGGCCGGCGCCTGCGCCATGCCCGCCGTCAGCAGTGCGGTGTAGGCCAGCACATAAAGCCCCGCGACCGTCGCACCGACGACGGAAAAGCGCAGGATTTGCCCGGTGTCCGCCATACTCACGACGCTTCCTTGCGCAGCGGTGCGGGCTCGATCTGCACCGGCTCTGCAGCTTTGCCTTCGCCGGTTTCCTCTGACAGAAAGTACATCGGGCGCTGCTTGCTCTCCATATAGAGCCGCCCGATATATTCCCCCATGATCCCCAGCGTCAGCAGCTGGATCCCCGAGAAGAAGGAAATCGCCAGCAGCATCGAAGCCCAGCCGGGTGCGGTGTTGTAAAGGACCAGCGACAAGAACACGTAGACCGCCATCAGAAAGGTCACATAGAGGCTCAGAAACGCCAGCCGCGTCGCCATCTTCAGCGGTTTGGTGGAAAAGCCGGTCAGCGCATCCGTTGCAAAGCGCAGCATCGCCCGGAACGGGTACTTTGTTTCGCCCGCAACCCGCGCATCGCGCACATACTCCAGCCCGATCTGCTTGAACCCCGCCCAGGCGAACATGCCGCGGATGAACCGCGCCCGCTCCGGCATCGCCAGCACCGCATCCAGCGCGCGGCGGCTGACCAGGCGGAAGTCGCCGGTGTCCTTGGGAATATCCACATCCGACAGCGTGTTCAGGAAGCGGTAGAACAGATAGGCGGTGGCCTTCTTGAACAGGGTTTCCCCCTGCCGTTCGGCCCGGCGCCCGTAGACCACGTCATAGCCGCGGTCCATCATCATCATCATGTCCGGCAGGATCTCCGGCGGGTCCTGCAGGTCGGCGTCCAGCATAAAAATGCGCGCGCCGCGCGCCGCCTCCAGTCCCGCGGTCAGCGCCACCTGGTGGCCGCGGTTGGCCGACAGCCGTATTCCCCGCACCACCGGGTATTTGGCATGGGCGGCCTCGATCGCCGCCCAGGTACCGTCGCTGGAGCCGTCATCCGCCAGGATGATCTCGGCGTCCTGCGCCCATGGTTCTATGGCCTGCACCAGCCGTTCCACCAGCAGCGGAACCGACTCTTCTTCATTGTAGCAGGGCACAACAACGGAAAGCTGCACTTTCTCGCCCTCATGTCTGTTTGTTAACCGCTCGTTAACCGCGATACTGGCCGATCCGGCGCGGACAGGGCAACGGCGGCCTGCTGAGAGTTAAATTTGCAATCAAATGGTTAAGGGCCTGTGTGCTTTGGGTAACGCACTTTGGCGAAACCAAGGCAAATGCGGACGAATTGCCTAAAATCCGCCGACATCCCGCCCCGGTTTACAGCACGCCGCGGGGAATCGTTTCCCGCCACTCCTTGGTCAGCACCACATCCCGGTCCGCGCTCTCATAAGCGGTCACCTTGCGCCAGAGATAGAAATTCTCCCGGTCGCAGGTCATCTTGTTCTCAGTGTCAATCGCAACCTGCCAGCCCCCGCGCTCGAACTCGAAGATCCAGTCACTGGCAAAAGCTGCCGTGGCCGGGTCATCCGGATGCACCTCGTAGTGCATGGTCACATGGCTGCCCGCGCACATCCCGTGATAGGGATCCACCGCCTTGCCGTAATCGTCAAAGGTATCCAGCACCAGCGCGCCGTCCTCCCGCGTCCAGGTTCTGGAGGTGCCGCCTGGCGGGCGCAGCTGCTCTGCCTGCAGCACCGGATATTCCCGCGGCGCTCCGGGGTTCTGCGGTTCGACCTCCTGGTCCGCTTTGCGCTCCGGCAGTATCAGGGCGCAGCCCTCCAGATGCAAAGTCACCTCCGCCGCCTCCGGCGCGGGCCAGACAATCGGCCAGTAGGACGCTGACAGCGCCAGCCGCAGCACATGCCCCGGCTTCAGGCGGTGCGCGCATTCATTCAGCTCAATCTCCGCCTCATAGCGCTGCCCAGGCACCAGCTTTTGCGGCGCTTCAAACCCGTTGCGGCAGGTCAGATTCAGCGGCCGGAAAGTGATCCGCTGCGACACGCCCTCGGGTGAAACATCGCACAACCGCGCCACAAGCTGCGCCACCGGCTTGTCGGCGCTGAACGCCACCTTGACCCGCGGCCTGCCCAGCAGTTCCAGCGGGTCCGTCAGAGGCACGGTATCGAAACAGGCGGACAGCCTGTCATCTTCCCTCTGATCGCCCGCCAGCTCATTATCGAACCGCATCCCCGGGCAGAAATAGCCGGAGGCCTGTCCGACCGTCGCGGGATTGCTGACCACGGTGACACCTCTGCCCGGCTGATCCGCCAGCCCGCCCTGCGCCACATGCATCACCCGGTCCCGCACATTCGGCGAGGGCCACTCAGCCTCTGCCACCCATCGGCCCTGGCGCGGCTTGTTCTGCATGGTTGGGTTGAAGTGCTCCTGCATGAAAACGCGGTAATCCGGCAAGGCTTCGGCGCCGGTCTCTTTGCCCTTCAGCCACTTGCCGAACCAGCGCAGTACCTCGCCATGGAAATCCGCCGGATCCAGCTTGGCGACATGGGCATAGCGGTGTTCCCAAGGGCCGATCATGGCCTTGGCGGGCACAGTCAGATTGGCCGCCAGCGCAGACGGTGCGTTCACATAGGCGTCGGCCCAGCCGGTGATCGCCAGCACCGGCGCCTGGATCGCCGACCAGTCCTCGCAGACCGAGCCGTGTTTCCAGAAATCCCCGCGTGTCTGCCGCCGCAGCCATTCGGCAGCCATGAAAGGCATACCCTCGATCCGCTTGATCCAGTCCTCGCGCCAGTCCGGCCGGTGCTGCGGGTCCGCGGGGCGCGACTGATAGGCGAACATCTGGCTGCCCCAGTTGGCGTTGTCGCTCAGCAGACAGCCGCCCATGTAATGGATGTCATCGGCGTAGCGGTCCACGGTCGAGGCCACCGAGACCACCGCTTTCAGCGCCTCCGGACGGCGGAAGGCCAGTTGCAGCCCGTTAAAGCCGCCCCAGGAAATACCGATCATGCCGATATTGCCGTTGCACCACTCCTGCGAGGCGATCCAGGCCAGCACCGCCTCGCCGTCGCTCAGCTCCTTTTCAGAATATTCATCGTCAAACACGCCCTCGCTGTCACCGGTGCCTGCAATGTCCACCCGGATACAGGCGTATCCTTCGGCGGCAAAGACCGGATGCGTGGTCTCGTCCCGGGGCGCGGTGCCGTCGCGCTTGCGGTAGGGAAGATACTCCAGGATCGCCGGAAACGGCCCCGCGCCCTCCGGCATCCAGGTCCGCGCGGACAGCCTGCGGCCGTCTGGCAAGGTGATCCAAGTGTTCTCGATGATGCGGTAAGCGCCGGGCATGGGCATGTTCCTGTTGTTAGTTTAGCTTCAGCCACACCCAGCAACCTCTCCAGATCACCCGCTCATGAAAAGGGCGCACTTGTGAGCGGATGTAAGCGAATTGACGCAGGTTAGGTCCAGGTTGAGACGACCTGCCCGGCACACCTCTGCCTTTTGGGAAATTTTAACCGCCACAGCCGCATGCACACGGCGGCGCAGGACGGAGCCGGTTTGCCGCCGCAGACGCCTAGGGCGCGGTTACTTCGGCAGCTTCGGCGCCGACTTTTCCAAGGCCAGTTCCGCGTCCGAGAACTTCCACGGACCCCGCACTCCCTTCACTCCTTCAGGAGCGATCTGCATCTCCCGGTGCTTGATTTGCGGATCCTCGAAGGCCTGTCCGATGGTGTTGATCGGTCCCGCAGGCACCGTCGCCGCCTCCAGCGCCGCCAGCAAATCCGCCTGGGTCCACTCTGCCAGAACTTGCTCCAGAATTGCCGTCAGCGCCTTGCGGTTGGCGACCCGCAGCTGGTTGGTCTGGAAGCGCGCATCCGCCTTGGACTGCGCCAGACCCAGCACATCGCACAAACGCTGGAACTGCCCGTCATTGCCCACCGCCAGGATCACATGGCCGTCCTTCACCGCCATCACCTGGTAAGGCGCGATGTTCGGGTGGTCATTCCCCAAACGCATGGGGCTATCGCCGGTCGCCAGGTAGTTCATCGCCTGGTTCGCCAGCAGGGCCGTTGCGCAATCCAGCAGCGACATGTCCAGATGCTGGCCGCGCCCGGTCCGGTGGCGCTGCTCCACCGCTGCCAGAATGCCGATGGTGCCATAAAGCCCGGTGACGATATCAGTGATCGCCACACCGACCTTTTGCGGCTGGCCATCCTGCGCTCCAGTGATCGACATCAGCCCGGACATGCCCTGCAACAGAAAGTCGTACCCCGCCCGCCTGGCATAAGGCCCGTCCTGACCAAAGCCGGTCACTGAACAGTAGATCAGCCGCGGATTGATCTTGCTAAGGCTGTCATAGTCCAGCCCGTATTTCTTCAGCCCGCCGACCTTGAAGTTTTCGATCAGGATGTCTGCATCCTTGATCAGCTCAATGACCCGCTGCTTGCCTTCTTCCGTGCGGAAGTCAGCGGTTACGCAGCCCTTGCCGCGGTTGGCGGCATAATAGTAGGCGGCCGTCCTGTCGCCATCGCGCTCGATGAACGGAGGCCCCCACTTGCGGGTATCGTCACCCTCCGGGCTTTCCACCTTTACCACTTCGGCGCCCAGGTCCGCCAGCGACTGGCCGATCCAGGGCCCGGCCAGGATGCGCGCAAGTTCAACCACCTTGAGGCCTGCAAGCGGGGTCATGGGCACTCCTCCCTGTTGGTGCCTTCGTCTTTGCCGGTATGCTTAGCCGCTGCGCCGCTCTCCTGCAAGATTTGATCAAATCCAGGTCCGGCGAAAACGCCCAAGGCTGAAAGCCTGCCCCGGAAAATTTCCCGATGGCACCGGCTGCAACAATATGTTAGCGATAACTCAACTTTAACCGGCCATGTGCCAGCTGAGGCAATTGAATTGCCCCGTCCCAGGCGGCACAATGGCCCGGCCTCTGGCCCCAATGGAACAGCGATGTAAAATCAATGGTTTCCCGCGTCATACCCGTCCAGCCTTTTGACCTCGTGCTGTTTGGCGCGACCGGCGACCTGGCCCGGCGCAAAATCCTGCCGGCCTTGTTCCACCGCTTCCAGATAGGCCAGTTCGACAGCAACTGCCGGATCATCGGCAGTTCGCGCAGCGACCTGACAACGGAGGAGTTCCGCAGCCAGACCGCTGATGCCATCCGCGACTTCGGCCAGGACGTGGAGACCACGCCGGAAGAGATTGCCGGTTTCACCGCGCTTCTGGACTATGTCGCGGTAGATGCGCGCGGCGATAACGGCTGGGCCGAAATCCACGGAAAACTGCGCGACGATGCCGTCCGCGCTTTCTATCTTTCCGTGGGCCCATCCCTGTTTCCCGACATTGCCCGCCGCCTCAGCGAAACCGGGATTGCCACGCCCGAAAGCCGTATCGTGCTGGAAAAACCCTTTGGCCATAACCTCGCCTCGGCCCAGGCGCTGAACGCGGCGCTGCGGGAGCACTTCGAGGAGCAGCAGATCTACCGGATCGACCACTACCTCGGCAAAGAGACGGTGCAGAACCTGATGGCGCTGCGCTTTGCCAACTCGCTGTTTGAACCGCTCTGGAACTCCTCCCATATCGACCATGTGCAGATCACAGTGGCCGAAAGCATCGGCATTGAGGGGCGCGAGGAATATTATGACAAATCCGGCGCCATGCGGGACATGGTGCAGAACCACCTGGTGCAGCTCCTGTGCCTGACCGCGATGGAGCCGCCCGCCCATTTTGCGCCCAATGCAGTGCGCGACGAGAAGGTCAAAGTGATCGAAGCGCTGCGCCCGGTGCCGCAGCCCAGCATCGCCCGCGGCCAGTACAGGGGCAAAACCGGTGACGGTTACCGCGATCACGCAGGCAACGCGCAAAGCCGCACCGAAAGCTATATCGCGCTCAAGGTCGAAGTGGCGAACTGGCGGTGGGCCGGCACGCCGTTCTACCTGCGCACCGGCAAACGGCTGCGCGACCGGGTGAGCGAAATTGCGGTCTATTTCCGCGACCCGCCGCACAATATCTTCGAAGGCTCCGGCCCTGTGCACGGCAACGTCCTGGTGATCCGTCTGCAGCCCGACGAAGGCATAACTCTGAAGACCACCATCAAGGATCCTGGCCCCGGCGGCATGCGCCTCACGGGCGCCAACCTCGACATGACCTTTGCTGATGAGCTGCCGGAGTCGGGCCGTCCGCAGGACGCCTATGAGCGGCTGATCATGGATGTGATCCGGGGCAACCAGACCCTGTTTATGCGCGGCGACGAGGTTGAGGCCGCATGGGCCTGGGCCGATCCGATCATTGCCGGCTGGGAAGACACCGGCGAGGCCCCTCAGCCCTACGACAGCGGCAGCGCCGGACCCGACGACTCTCTCCTGCTGATCCACCGCGACGGCCGCCGCTGGCGCAGTATCGGAACCTAAGACAGCCGCCCTCCCCTTTGCCCCCGCAGTTTGCTACAAAGGCCCCACATGAGCTTGAATTCCACACTGGCCGCCGTCACTGACCGCATCATCGCCCGCAGCGAACCCACCCGTGCAGCCTATCTGGAGCGGATGCGCGCGGCCCGCGGCAAGGGACCTGCGCGAGCGCATCTGTCCTGCTCCGGCCAGGCCCATGCCTATGCTGCCACCGGACCGGACCAGCAGACGCTGGCGGAGGCGTCCAAGGGGCATCTGGGGATTGTCTCGGCCTACAACGACATGCTGTCGGCGCATCAGCCCTTTGAAACCTACCCGGTTCTGATCCGCGACGCCGTGCGCAAGGCCGGCGGTACCGCGCAGGTGGCGGGCGGCGTGCCCGCGATGTGCGACGGGGTCACGCAGGGCGAGGCCGGCATGGAGCTCAGCCTGTTCTCCCGCGATACCATCGCCATGGCCACCGGCGTCGCGATGAGCCACAACGTCTTTGACGCCGCCGTCTATCTCGGCGTCTGCGACAAGATCGTGCCGGGGCTGGTGATCGGGGCGCAGGCCTTTGGCCATATCCCGGCAGTGTTCCTGCCGGCAGGCCCGATGACCAGCGGCCTGGCCAATGACGAGAAAGCCCATATCCGCCAGAAATTCGCCGCGGGCGAAATTGGCCGCGAGGAGCTGTTGAAGGCCGAAATGGCCGCCTACCACGGCCCCGGCACCTGCACCTTTTATGGCACCGCCAACACCAACCAGATGCTGATGGAGTTCATGGGGCTGCACTTGCCCGGGTCGTCCTTCGTGAATCCCGGCACCCCGCTGCGCGAGGCGCTGACGGTGGAGGGCGCCAAACGCGCCCTGTCGCTCAGCGCGCTGGGGAACAACTACACCCCGGTTTGCGACGTGCTGGACGAGAAAGCCTTCGCCAACGGCATTGTCGGGCTGATGGCCACCGGCGGCTCGACCAATCTGCTGATCCACTTGATCGCCATGGCGCGGGCGGGCGGCATCCTGCTGGACTGGCAGGACTTTGCAGAGCTCTCCGACGCGGTGCCGCTGCTGGCCCGGGTCTACCCCAACGGCTTGGCCGACGTGAACCATTTCCACGCCGCCGGCGGCCTGGGGTATATGATCGGCGAGCTTTTGCAGGCGGGTCTTTTGCACCCGGACACCCGGACAGTCGCCGGCGAAGGGCTGGAGCTTTATACGCAGGAACCCTTCCTGACGGAAGACGGCCTCACCTTCCGTCCCGGCCCGGGGCAAAGCCTGAACGATGCGATTCTGCGCCCCGCCGATGCTCCGTTCCAGAAATCGGGCGGGCTGAAGCGGCTGACCGGCAACCTGGGCACCGCGGTCATCAAGGTTTCGGCAGTGGCGAAGGAGCACCACGTGGTCCAAGCCCCCGCCCGCGTTTTCCACGACCAGGAGGAGGCCAAGACGGCCTTCAAGGCGGGCGAGCTGACCGGCGATGTGATCGTTGTGGTGCGTTTCCAGGGCCCCAAGGCCAACGGCATGCCGGAACTGCACAGCCTCACCCCTTTCCTTGGCATCATGCAGGGCCGCGGCCAGAAGGTAGCCCTGGTGACCGATGGCCGCATGTCGGGCGCGTCCGGCAAGGTGCCCGCCGCGATCCACGTGGTGCCGGAGGCCCTGGATGGCGGGCCTGTTTCCCGGATCCAGGATGGCGACCTGGTGCGGCTGGATGCGGTCAAGGGCACATTGGAAGTCCTCACCGAAGGCGCGCTGGAACGCGAGCCCGCCACCGCCGACCTCAGCGCCCACCAGCACGGCACAGGCCGTGAGCTGTTTTCCCTGTTCCGCCGCTCGGTCGCTTCGGCCGACGAAGGCGCCAGTGTGTTTGGAGTGTAACTCATGCGGATAACCCCACAGGACGCCAGCCTGCGCACCTGCGAGATTTGCGCCCTGGCGCCGGTGATGCCGGTACTGGTGGTGGAGGACGCGGCCCACGGCCGTCCGCTGGCCGAGGCGCTGGTGGCCGGCGGCCTGCCCGCGCTGGAGGTCACCCTGCGCACCGGTGCCGCGCTGGACGTGATCAGCGAGATGGCCCAGGTAAAGGGCGGCGTGGTCGGGGCGGGAACGCTGATCACCCCCAAGGACGCCGAAGCCGCCAAGGAGGCTGGCGCTCAGTTTGGCGTTTCTCCCGGTGCTACGGACTATCTGCTGGACGCCTGCGAATCCATCGGCCTGCCGCTCCTGCCCGGCGCCGCCACTGCAACCGAAGCGATGCGGCTGCTGGCCCGCGGCTATGGGATGCTGAAGTTCTTTCCAGCTGAGGCCTCCGGCGGTGCTCCGGCGCTGAAAGCCATTGGCGCGCCGCTGCCGCAGATCTCCTTCTGCCCCACCGGCGGCATCAGCCCTGCCAACGCCGAAAGCTACCTGAGCCTGCCCAATGTGGTCTGCGCCGGCGGCAGCTGGGTGGCCCCCGCCGATCTGGTTCAGGCCGGTGACTGGGGCGCCATCGAAGCACTGGCGCGCGATGCCAGCAAGCTGGGCAAGGATTGAGCCAACGCAAAATCACTCTGGTATTTCCGCGCGCCACGGCGGGTTTGCTCCGGCCCGCGAGACCGAAACCGCGGCCGCCCTCACGGCGAATTGCAGGCAAGCCTTGAGATCCGGTCCGGTGATTTCCCCTGCCGCCGCGGCTTTCAGCACCCCCCGCTCCTGCGCCATGGCAAGAAAGCCCGCGTTGAAGGTGTCACCTGCTCCGACCGTGTCAGCGACGGTTACCGGCACGGCCTCTGCCTTCACGCTCTGACCGTCCGGCAGATAGGCCTCCGCCCCCGCGGCGCCGCGAGTCAGCAATACCATCTTGGGTCCGGCAGCGAACAAGCTGCGCAGTCTCGTACCCGTGTCCCCGCAGGGATTGAGCCAGATAAGGTCCTCCTCCGAGACCTTCACGATATCTGCGAGCGTCATCATTTTCAGCAGCCGCGCGCAGTAGGCCGCCTCATCCCTAGCAAATCCGGCGCGCACGTTCGGGTCCAGCATCACGGGCCGGCGGCCAGCCTCGCGCTGCGCCAGCGCCAGATAGGCGTCTGCGGCTGGCGGATTGCACAGGCTGATGCCGCCAAGCAGCAACGCAGCCACGCTGTCCGGTAAATCCGGCAGCTCCTGCGGAGTGAGCGACGAGCCGGCAGAACCGGTGTCATAGAAACTGTAGCTGGCGTCCCCGTCCGTCAGGTGGACAAAGGCAAGGGTGCAGGGCCGCGGGCTGGTGACGGCAAGGGAGGTGTCCACACCAGCCTCCGCTAGTGCCTGAGCCAACTGTTGCCCGAACACATCCGAGGACAGCCCGGTGAACAGCCCTGCCGAGACTCCGAGGCGGCCCAGCGCCAGCGCGGTGTTGAACGACGCGCCGCCGCCATGCGGAACATATGCCGCCTGGCCTGCAGCGGTTTCGCCGGGGATCATGTCGATCAGCGCTTCACCGCAGCAAAGGATCATGGCGCAGCCCTGCCTTCGCCGAAGCCGAGCGCGTTCTGATAGGCAAACAGCGCGGGCAGTCCGCCGGTGTGCAGCAGCAGCACCTTCTGCCCCTTGCTGATGGCGCCCTCTTCCAGCAGCCCCAGCAGCCCGGAAAAGGTTTTGGCGGAATAGACCGGATCCAGCAGGATACCCTCAACCACGGCCATGCGCTGGAGCGCGGCGCGGGTCGCGGGGTCTGCGCGGCCATAGCCGGGCGCCAAAGCACCGTCCCAAGTGAGAATTTCGCCGCCGGCAAAGGGCCGCGGGATGCCCATCAGCCTGGCAAGTTCTGCGGTAACCTGCTCCAGCCGCGCCTTTTGATGGCGGGCATCGCGGCGCACGCAGATGCCAAAGACCGGCGCGGTGATACCGGCCAGGCGCACACCGGTCAGGAACCCGCCATGGGTGGCCCCGCTGCCCGAGGGCACCACGGCGGCATCAAAGCAGCCGATCTGCGCCGCCAGCTCTGCCCCGCCCTGCACATACCCCAGCGCGCCCAGCGGCGGATGACCGGGGCCTAGCGGTATGACATAAGGCGTGCGGCCTGCTGCGCGCAATTCCGCTGCCCGCGCCGCCAAAGCGGCATCGGCGCCGGCTTCGTCTTCTCCCTCCGGGTAGCTCATGGTCTCCGCGCCCAGAATATCCGAAAGGAAAACATTGCCCGAGCTGTAGTGGAGCGGGTCCATGCCCGGCACCCGCTCCTCGCGCTGCAGCACCGCCTGCATCCCGTATTTCGAGGCCGCTGCGGCGGCGGTGCGGGCAAAGTTCGACTGCACCGCGCCGGTGATCAGGATGGTATCCGCACGGGCCGCACGCGCCGCGCCGATGTAGAACTCCAGCTGCCGGGTCTTGTTGCCACCAAAGCTGAGCCCGGTGAGGTCATCACGCTTGATCCAGAGGTCTAGCTCCAGCTCCTCCGACAGGCGGTCCAGCCGCTCCAGCGGTGTCGGTTGGGACAGCAGCTTGGCGCGCGGGAACGCGGAAAGGAGCGTGTCGATGCGGGACATTGCAGTCTCTTTCTTTCTGATCGGGCAGCGGCACCAGCCTGCTTGGGCCGCACCACGTTGCAGCAGTATGCGCAACCGGGCAAGGCCCCGCATGGCGACGGTTGCTTTTCGAGCCGCGCACCCCCATGTCCCTGCAAAGCACCGGAAATCCAAGGAAACGCGCCATGACAGAGACCACACACAGCCCCGCCCTGCGGGTCGACATCATCTCCGACGTGGTCTGCCCCTGGTGCGCGGTCGGCTACAACCAGCTGGCCTTTGCCGCCCGCCGCGCCGGTGTGGCATTGGACGTCCACTGGCAGCCGTTTGAGTTGAACCCGGATATGGCGCCAGAAGGCGAGGACCTGCGCGAGCATCTGGCCGCGAAATACGGCAGCACCGCAGAGCAATCGGCCCAGGTGCGGGCGCAGCTGACGGAAATGGGCGAGGCTCTGGGCTTCACCTTCCGTTTCTTCGACGGCATGCGGATCTACAACACCTTTCAGGCGCATCAGATGATCGAATGGGCCGAAGAGCACGGCAAGGGCCATGAAATTAAACAGGCGCTGCTGAGCGCGTACTTTACTGATGGCAAGAATGTCTCGGACCCGGAGGTGCTGGTGGAGACAGCCGAAAGCCTGGGCCTTGATGGTACCGGTGCACGTGCGGCGCTGGAGAGCGGCAAACACGCGGACAACGTGCGCCAGCGCGAGGCATTCTGGGTGCAGCAAGGCATCCGCGGCGTGCCTGCGATGGTGTTCAATGGCCGCCACCTGGTGACCGGTGCGCAGGGGGTGGAGACCTACGCCAGCATTCTGGAACAGTTGGGCGCAGCCGAAGGTGAGTTCCGCTAAACGCGGCGCCCGGCCTATTGGCCGGGCGGTTATTCAATCGCTCCGGGCAGCTTATGCCGGCGGCAGGCATTGGGTAATCGCGGCCTCCAGCTTGTCCACCACCTCGGTGATCTGTTCCTCAGTGATGATAAAGGGCGGCGCCAGCAGGATGTGGTCGCCGTTCTGGCCGTCGCGGGTGCCCGACATCGGGTAACAGATCAGTCCGGCCTGAAAGGCCGCCTTCTTGATCCGCCCGGCCAATCCCAGGGCCGGATCAAACGGCTCCTTGGTGTCCCGGTCGGCCACCAGCTCCACCCCGCGGAACAGCCCGCGGCCGCGGATGTCGCCCACATTGGGATGCTGACCGAAACGGTCCTCCAGCGCTGCCTGCAGCTTCTCTCCTATTTCCGCACAGCGTTGAACCAGGCCGCGCTCCAGCATCGCCTTGACCACGGCGAGGCCCGCTGCAGTGGCCACCGGGTGGCCGATATAAGTGTGGCCGTGCTGGAAGAAACCGGACCCATGCTCGATCGCCTCATAGATCTGGCGGGTGCAGAGCATCGCCCCGATCGGCTGGTAGCCTGCGCCTAAGCCCTTGGCGATGCAGAGGATATCTGGCGCCACGCCGTCCGCCTCGCAGGCGAACAGATGACCGGTGCGGCCCATGCCGCACATCACCTCGTCCAGTATCAGCAGCACGCCGTACTGATCGCAAATCTCGCGGATACGCTTGAAGTAGCCCTCAACCGCAGGCACCGCGCCGGAAGTGGCACCAACAACCGGTTCGGCCATGAAAGCCATCACCGTATCGGGGCCAAGCCGCAGGATTTCCGCCTCCAGCTCGTTCGCCACCCGCTGGCCGTAGTCATAGCTGCTCTCACCCTCGGCCCGGCCAACATATTCGTAACAGGGCGAGATGTGGGAAATGTCGATCAGCAGCGGCGCAAATTGCGTGCGGCGCCACTCGTTGCCGCCCGCTGCCAGCGCGCCGAGCGTGTTGCCGTGGTAGCTCTGCTTTCGGGCGATGATATGGCGGCGCTGCGGCTCGCCGCGCTCCAGGTGGTACTGGCGGGCAAGTTTGATCGCGGCCTCGGTGGCCTCCGACCCGCCGGAGACGAAATAGACCCGGTCAATATCCCCCGGCGCGTTGGCGACCAGCAAGTCCGCAAGCTCTTCCGCCGGTTCCGAGGTGAGGAAGCCTGTATGGGCAAAGGCCAGTTTACCGACCTGCTCCTGCACCGCCTTGATCACATCGGCGTCGGAGTGGCCAAGGCAGGACACCGCGGCGCCACCCGACCCGTCAAAATAACTCTTGCCGTCCGCGTCGATCAGATAGCAGCCGTCACCGGCAACTGCGGTGGGCAGGCTCGCCTTGGTGTGGCGGGGAAAAACATGGCTCATGATCTGCACTCCTTGAGCGTATGGCCCTGGGCCTTTGCGGCCTGAACGAAGGCGGCAACCGAGGCCGCATTGTCTGCCAGCAGCCCGCCATCCTGTGTTTCGATGTTATTCTCAAACCCGATTCGCGCATCCCCTCCTGCGGCTACCGCTGCCAGCAGACAGCTTTGCTCATGGCGGCCAAAGGCACAAACGGCCCAGTTAAGGTGCAGATCCGCTGCGGCGCTCCGGAAGACGGCAAGCCCCTCGGGCCGCGCTAGAACTGGCGGATTGTACTGGCCCAGAACAAAGATCGCATCGCGCATGCCGCCCGGAACGGTGCCGTCCTGATACCAGATGCGCAGCTGGGCGATGCAGTCCGGACCATACAGGATATGCTGCACCTGCGTGCCTGCTTCCGCACACAGAGCATAGGCGCGCGCCGCCAAGTCCGCGTCCCGCGCCATTTCCCGAACCGAGACGGAGGCCGCGTCTGGGCGCAGCGACTGCAGACAGGCGAATTGGGCCGCCACATCGTAAAGACCCGCGCTTTCCGTGGTGATCTGCACCGCCATTTCCGGCGCGCTTTCCCGCACCGCGTCAAGGGCTTCGCGGTAGCGGCCCGAATCCAGCGAATGCCGCCCGTCATCGTCGCGCACATGAAGGTGCAGCGCATGGGCTCCTGCGGCAAAACAGGCCGCTGAGGTTTCAGCCGTCTGCTGCGGTGTCACCGGTAGCTGCGGATGTTCTCCGCGCCCCCGCCGGGCCCCGTTGGGCGCCACCATTAATCTGTATTCCGCCACCGGTATCCTCCCTTGCCGCCCGATCCGGGACGACTCGCGTCCGGGCTGGCTGCAGCATGGCCTGTCGACACATACGCTCTCAATATGGCGCTATCAGAACATTTGTTTTACCCCTCCGCTCCGGCGGACAGCCGCCGCGGCGCACCGGCCTGCCGTCTCTGGACTTAAGCAAGCAAATGCTCTGGCCCTAACGAATTCCGCGAAACTGACGTTTCTGGTACATAATACGCCTTAAAGCCCAGGTAGGGTGCCGGGCAGCCTGATTCACTTCCAACGCCGAAAGGACATGTCATGGACGGCACGTTCAACGAAAACGATCTCTCCCGCGTGGTGGAGGCCGACAAGGCCCACATGTGGCACCACCTGTTCCAGCACAAGGCGCTGGAAAGCGCCGACCCGCGCATCATTGTCGAGGGCAAGGGCATGCGCGTCTGGGATCAGAACGGCAAGGAGTTTCTGGATGCAGTCTCCGGCGGTGTTTGGACCGTCAACGTCGGCTATGGCCGCGAAAGCGTCTGCAAGGCCGTTTACGACCAGCTGATGAAGGTCTGCTACTTCGCCAACTCCGCCGGTTCCATCCCCGGCGCGCTGTTTGCCGAAAAGCTGATCGAGAAGATGCCGGGCATGACCCGGGTCTACTACACCAACTCCGGATCCGAGGCCAACGAGAAGGCCTTCAAGATGATCCGCCAGATCGCCCACAAGAAATACGGCGGCAAAAAGACCAAGATCCTGTACCGCGACCGCGACTATCACGGCTCCACCCTGGCGACCATGTCGGCGGGCGGCCAGGACGAGCGCAACGCGCAGTACGGCCCCTTTGCGCCGGACTTTGTCCGCGTGCCGCACTGCATGGAATACCGCAAGCATGAACTGGGCCTGGAGCACTTGTCCGGCCGCGAGTTCGGCATCGCCGCGGCGGACGCGATCGAGGAAGTGATCCTGCGCGAAGGCCCGGAAACTGTCGGCGCCCTGTGCCTGGAGCCGGTGACCGCAGGCGGCGGTGTGATCGAGGCGCCCGAGGGCTACTGGGAGCGTGTGCAGGAGATCTGCAAGAAGCACGACGTGCTCCTGCACATCGACGAAGTGGTCTGCGGCGTCGGCCGTACCGGCAGTTGGTTCGGCTACCAGCAGTACGGTATCAAGCCCGATTTCGTGACCATGGCCAAGGGCGTCGCCTCCGGCTATGCGGCGATTGCCTGCATGGTCACCACCGAGGAAGTCTTTGAAATGTTCAAGGACGACGCGGGCGATCCGATGAACTACTTCCGCGACATCTCCACCTTCGGCGGCTGCACCGCAGGCCCGGCGGCGGCGCTCGAAAACATGCGCATCATCGAGGAAGAAGGCCTGCTGGAAAACACCGTGGCCATGGGCGAGCGGATGCTGAACAACCTGCGCGCGCTGCAGGAAAAGCACGCTGTGATCGGCGATGTGCGCGGCAAGGGCCTGTTCCTGGGAGCCGAGCTGGTCGCAGACCGTGACAGCAAGGAGCCGGTGGACGAGAAGCTGGCCCAGCAGGTGGTCGCGGAATGCGGCGCACAGGGCGTGATCATCGGTGTGACCAACCGCTCATTGCCGGGCCGCAACAACACCCTGTGCTTCAGCCCGGCGCTGATCGCCACTGCCGACGACATCGACCAGATCTGCGACGCGGTCGACAAGGCCCTGACCAAAGTATTCGGCTGACACCTCTCCCTGTTGGACGATTTGACTGCGCCCCGGACTTTCCGGGGCGCTTTTTTGTCAGAAGGCACCCCCGTTTAGGCCAGCCGCACGGCCACTCCGCCGTCCACCGCCAACGGCGCCCCGGTCACAAAGCTGGCGCGGTCCGACAAAAGGAACAGCGCCGCCTGGGCGATTTCCTTCGGAGCGGCCATCCGTTTCATCGGGTGCAGCCTGGCGATCATACGGTGGGCCTCAGGATCGTCGCCTGCCATTGCTGTTTTGGTTCCGCCCGGCAGCAGGGCATTCACCCGGATGCCGTCTGCCGCAAGGTCTGAGGCGAGCGATTGGACCAGCCCGGCCAGCCCGGCCTTTGACGCTGCATAAGCCCCCATGCCCGGCATTCCGCCGTTGCTGATACCGACAAAGGATCCGGTAAAGACCAGCGATCCGCCGCCCCGCTCTTTCAGGGCCGGAATTTGCGCCCTGGCACAGTAGAAAGCGCCAGTCAGATTGGTTGCAATCACTGCACTCCAATTGGCGGCGTCCATTTGCTCCACCGGCACCGTTTCGCCCATCATACCCGCGTTGTTGAAAGCACCGTCCAGCCCGCCAAACTCTTCGGCCGCTAGCGCCACCAACGCCTGTGAATAGGCCTCGCTGGTGACATCACCAGCCAGAAAGGCTGCTTTGCCGCCGCTTTGCCTGATCTGCCCCGCAAGGGTTTCCAGTTCAGCCTGCCGCCGGGCCCCTAGCACGACATTGGCCCCATCTTCTGCAAACAGCAGCGCCGCGGCGGCGCCGATGCCGCTACTGGCGCCGGTAATGATCAGTGTCTTGTTCTGAAGTTCCATCGTCATAGCCTCCTTTGATTGGATGGCATTGAACAAAGCGCCGCGCACTCCTCCGCTCGACCCGTTTCCTGCGCTTGCCGCTTCGGGCAGGCCCTTTACCGCAAGAAACGGGTCAAACACTGGAAACGAACAGCTGTCGGGGTCAAGGAGGCCGCAGGTTCCGCCGTCAGGCGCCAGGCTTCGCCTGTTTGCGAGCGAAACGTCCCCCGGACCGTTTCCGGGAAGCCCGCTCATCCTTGACGCGCCTTCAAAACACAATCGGGATTGGCATCTGAGGGGCAGTCCTGCGTTTCAGAGCCTTCTCGGCAAAACAGACGGCGCCGCGCGTCAGCGCGGCGCCGGGCCCAACGGGAGCGGGGCATTCTTCGATTGATATCTGACGGGCGGGAGCCCCCGCCGCCAAACAGCTTCAGATCAGCTGAAAAAGATTGCCCGACAGGATCGCACCGCTCACCCCCAATCCCAGATAGGCGGCAAAGACCCGCGGCTTGACCAGCGACCAGACCGCAGCCATGGCAGGAATTGAGCTGACCGCCCCGGCCACCATGAAGGCCATGGCCGCGCCTGCGCTCATACCCTGCTCCATCAGCCCCGCCAGCAGCGGCGGCGCGACATAGGAGTTGAGGTAAGCCGGCATTCCCACCAGCGCCGCGGTGGCGATCGGCAGCACACCCTCGCCGCCCACCAGACCGGCGATCACACCGGCCGGCACGTAGTGGACCAGAAGCGATTCCAGCACATAGGCCAGCGCCAGCCATTTCAGCAGGAAAAGACCGTTGGAGACGAACTCCTCGCGGAACTTCACCCTGCGCCCGTCCTCGTTCCAGAAGCGCCAGTTCGGCTTGGCGTCCGGCTTGGGCCCGCCGCAGCCGCAGCAGCTTTGGCTTTGCTGCTTGCGCAGCGGGTTTGCAAAGGCCCCCCGCCCCCGCAGCAGTTTGATGGCAAAGCCGCCGAACAGCCCCAGGGCCACCGCCGCCACCGCCTTGCCAATGGCAAAGGGCCAGCCCAGCGCGCCCGCGGTAATCAGCAGTGTCGGCGGGTCAATGAGCGGCGAGGACAGCCAGAACGCCATCACCGCCGAAAGCGGCGCGCCGAGCGCCAGAAGGCCGGCAATGAACGGAATCACCTCGCAGGAGCAGAATGGCGCCAGCCCGCCGAACAGCGCCGCCAGCAGGATCATGCGCGTCTCCCGCCCCTCGAAGGCGCGCGCTACCATCGCCTCGGCCCCCGTCGCCTTGAGATAGGCCAGCAGCAGGACCGCAAACAGGATGTACCGCGCGGTGCTGCCCAGTGCGGACAGGGTGAACTCAACGACAGAGCGGAAACTGCCCGGATCAAGAACCGCTGCACCCGCCAGCAGGGCAACGCTCAGCGCCCAGGGTGTTTTCAGACAGCTGCCAAGCGTTTTCGCCTTGCCGGGGTTTTGTGCCAGTTCAACCATGGTTTGCCGCCTTCTTGCCCGCATCCGCGCAGCATTCGCTGAGGATGAAACCGGCCAATGCCTCCAGCCGGGAAAATTCGGCCCGGTTGATTGTCGACCGCCCCACCCGCTCCTGCGCTACCACACCGGCACCGGTGAGGAATTTCAAATGATGCGCCAGGGTTGAGGGCGCGATGCCGGTGCGCTCCTGGATGTCCCCGACCGTCAGCCCGGCCTCGCCCGCCCGGATCAGGCAGCGCAGCACCTGCAGCCGCGCCTCCGATCCCATCGCGGCAAAGCCCTGTGCGGCTTCTTCCCATTGCATGACGTCAACTCCACTTGATTCGACAAAACTAGTTTTATGGTTTCTTTGGTCGCCTTTCAAGAGCGCTGCGTTTTGCCCGAACCAATATCTGCCAGCCGCCGGTTGCGGCCCGGCTTTTGAAACCAGAGCAAGGCGCAGATTCCTCCAAACTGGCCCTAAGTCCAGATTGCGCAGCGTTTAAGTCCACCCTAAGGTGGCGCGCATGGCCATCTCCGTTGACACGTTCTTTCTGAACCCGGACGCCCAGGGCACCCTGCAGGCGCAGATCCAGGAAATGATTGCTGAGGGCATTCTGTCCGGCCGGTTCCGGGTCGGGGAGAAGCTGCCGTCCTCGCGCAAGCTGGCGGCGCATCTTGGCATCAGCCGGATCACCGTGACGCTGGCCTATACAGAACTTCTGGCCAATGACTACCTCACCTCGCGCGGGCGGTCGGGGTATTTCGTGTCAGAAAACGCCCCGGTGCCGCCCTCCTATACGCCGCAGCAGAAGGCCGGCGATGCGATGGACTGGGACAAGGTGCTGGCGCGCAGCTTTACCGGCGGCGACACACCGCGCAAACCCCAGGACTGGCGCGACTACCGCTATCCGTTCATTTACGGGCAGGCGGATGCGTCGCTGTTCGACCACGCCAACTGGCGGCTGTGCGCACTCAGGGCGCTGGGGCAGAAAGATTTCGCGGCGCTTGCCAACGACTACTTCGACCAGGATGACCCGCTCTTGATCGAATACATCGCCCGCCACACGCTGCCGCGGCGCGGCATCACCGCGCGGCCGGAAGAGATCCTGATCACGCTCGGGGCCCAGAATGCGCTGTGGATCACCTCCCAGCTGCTGCTGAACCGCAAGCGCCGCGCCACGGTGGAGGACCCGGCCTATTACACCCTGCGCGACCAAGTGGTGCAGACCCGCTGCCAACTGGATTGCATCCCGGTGGATGAGGGGGGCCTGCCGCCCGAAATGATACCGGAAGGCACTGATGTGATCTTCTGTACCCCCAGTCATCAGAGCCCGACCACCTTCACCATGCCGATGGAGCGCCGCAAAGAGCTGCTTCGGCGGGCCAGCAGCATCGACGCAGTGATTGTCGAGGATGACTACGAGTTTGAAATGTCGTTCCTTGGCGCCCCCTCGCCGTCGCTGAAATCGCTCGATACCGAGGGCCGGGTGATCTATGCCGGCAGCTTTTCCAAGTCGCTGTTTCCCGGGCTGCGCCTGGGCTATCTGGTTGGATCGGAACCGTTTATCCGCCAGGCAAGGGCCTTGCGCGCAAGCGTACTGCGGCATCCCCCGGGCCACGTTCAGCGCACGGTGGCCTATTTCCTGTCGCTGGGCCATTATGATGCACAGATCCGCCGGACCGCCAAGGTGCTGCATGACCGCCGCGCGGTGATCGAGGACGCCATCCGCAAGCACGGGCTGGAGATTGCAGGCGTCGGCGGCTATGGCGGCTCCGCCCTGTGGATGCGCGCGCCGGAGACGGCGGATACTTCGGCTGTAGCCCAGCGGCTGAAGGAAAAGAGTGTTCTCATCGAACCCGGCGCGCCGTTCTTTGCGGCAGGGAACCGCAAGCAGAACTACTACCGGCTGGGGTATTCCTCAATCCCCGCCACCCGGATCGAACCTGGTCTCGCGCTGCTTGCCCAGGCGCTGAAGCAGGGCTGAGCCCCGCACGCGTCCGGGCGGCTTTCGCGCCCGCGCAGGCACCGGCGGTGCCACAGGCTGGCGGTCTTGGGTCCGGCGCCGCGCTTGACGGCACGGCGCGGGCCGGCCGAATTGCGCGGACAGGGGTGGATTGCAGCACCCGGCGCCGCGGGTGCCCGCCGCCCGGCACGGGCGGCGCCGGGCCCAACGGGCACAGCTCATCCTGCGGATGAGCGAAGCCGGGCGGTAGAGCCCCACTGGTCTTAACCGGCCGGAAAAACTGGCCCTAACCCGGCCCTCCGCCGCCCCCTAAACCAGAGTCAATTCCCGGCCTCCGCGCCCGGAGGAATTCCGCGTCTCACTCAGGAGAACCCGCCATGAAAATGACCACCGAAGAAGCCTTTGTCAAAACGCTGCAGATGCATGGCATCCAGCACGCGTTCGGCATCATCGGCTCTGCAATGATGCCGATTTCGGACATCTTCCCCGCCGCAGGCATCACTTTCTGGGACTGTGCCCACGAAGGCTCCGGCGGCATGATGGCTGACGGCTACACCCGCGCCACTGGCAAGATGTCGATGATGATCGCCCAGAACGGCCCCGGCATCACCAACTTTGTGACCGCCGTCAAAACCGCCTACTGGAATCACACCCCGCTGCTGCTGGTCACCCCGCAGGCGGCCAACAAGACCATCGGCCAGGGCGGCTTCCAGGAAATGGAGCAGATGCGCATGTTCGCCGACTGCGTCTGCTACCAGGAAGAAGTGCGCGACCCGTCCCGCGTAGCCGAAGTTCTGAACCGGGTGATCATGAACGCCAAGCGCGCCTCCGCGCCGGCCCAGCTGAACATCCCGCGGGACATGTGGACCCAGGTGATCGACATCGAACTGCCCGCCATCGTCGAGTTCGAACGCCCCTCCGGCGGCGAGACCGCCGTTGCCGAAGCGGCCAAACTGCTCTCTGAGGCCAGGAACCCGGTGATCCTGAACGGTGCCGGCGTTGTTCTGTCCAAAGGCGGCATTGAAGCGTCCAAGGATTTGGCCGAGCGCCTGGACGCCCCGGTTTGCGTTGGCTACCAGCACAATGACGCCTTCCCCGGCTCGCACCCGCTGTTTGCAGGCCCGCTGGGCTATAACGGCTCCAAGGCCGGCATGGAGCTGATCAAGGACGCCGATGTGGTGCTGTGCCTCGGCACCCGCCTGAATCCGTTCTCCACCCTGCCGGGCTACGGCATGGAGTACTGGCCGGCCAACGCCAAAATCATCCAGGTCGACATCAACCCGGACCGCATCGGCCTGACCAAGAAAGTTTCCGTCGGCATCATCGGCGACGCCGCCAAGGTGGCGCAGGGCATCCTGGCACAGCTGTCTGATACCGCAGGCGACGAGGGCCGCGCCGAGCGCAAGAACCGGATCGCCGAAACCAAATCCCGCTGGGCGCAGCAACTGACCGAGATGACCCACGAGGACGACGACCCGGGCACCACCTGGAACGAGCGCGCCCGTGCAGACAAGCCGGACTGGATGAGCCCCCGTATGGCATGGCGCGCCATTCAAGCGGCGCTGCCGAAAGAGGCGATCATCTCCTCCGACATCGGCAACAACTGCGCCATCGGCAACGCCTACCCGTCTTTCGAGGCAGGCCGCAAGTACCTGGCCCCCGGCCTGTTCGGCCCCTGCGGCTATGGCCTGCCGGCGGTTGTCGGCGCCAAGATCGGCAACCCGGACACCCCGGTCGTGGGCTTCTCCGGCGACGGCGCATTCGGCATCGCGGTGAACGAGCTGACCGCCATCGGCCGCGGCGAGTGGCCCGCCGTCACTCAGATCGTTTTCCGCAACTACCAGTGGGGCGCGGAAAAGCGGAACTCCACCCTGTGGTTCGATGACAACTTTGTCGGCACCGAGCTGGATCAGCAGGTCTCCTATGCTGGTATCGCCCAGGCCTGCGGCCTTAAGGGCGTGGTTGCCCGCACCATGGACGAACTGACCTCGGCGCTGGCGCAGGCAATCGAAGACCAGAAGAACGGCACCACCACCCTGATCGAAGCGATGATCAACCAGGAGCTGGGCGAGCCGTTCCGCCGGGACGCCATGAAGAAGCCGGTCCGCGTGGCAGGCATCGACAAGGCGGACATGCGCGAACAGCAGGTCTGACGCACGTGCCCCTGCCCTTTGACCTCTCGATGGGCCAGGGGGCCTACCTGGCCGCCGCGTTGTTCGCGGCGGCCTTGATCCGGGGCTTTTCCGGCTTCGGGTTCTCCGCCATCTTCATCATCCTGGCGGCGCTGACCACCAATCCGCTGCCGCTGATCCCGGTGGTGTTTTCCTGCGAAATCGCCATGACTGCCTTTCAGGCCAAAGGTATCCGCCCGCATATCGACTGGCACAGGGCCATTGCCCTGCTGGGCGGGGCCGCCATCGCCACCGTTCCCGCCATCGCCATCATGGCGCGGCTGGGCGAACAGGAAGCGCGGCTGGCGATCTCCAGCCTGATCCTGGTGCTGAGCCTGGTGCTGCTGAGCGGCTGGCAGCTGGCGCGCCCGGTCGGGCGCAACGGCAATGTGGGCGTGGGAGCCATTGCAGGCATCGCCAACAGCGCCGGTGTCGGCGGCCTGCCGGTGGCGGCCTTCCTGACCGCGCAACCGGTGCCGCCCGCGGTGTTCCGCGCCACTATGATCGTGTTCCTGACCGGCATCGACGTGATGGCGCTGCCAGTGATGGCCGCAAACGGGCTGGTCGGGCCGGAAACCCTGACCGGCATCCTGCTGGCCTTTCCCATTCTGGGCCTCGGCATCTGGGCCGGGTCTCATGGCTTCCAGGCAGTCTCCCAAAGGCTGTTCCGCCGCGCGGTGGTGCTGATGCTGACCGCGCTGTCGCTGCTCAATATCGCACGGCTGGCGTTCTGACCGCCCGCCCTGTCCCGAAACCGCTGTTACAGGACGCACGCCCGTGACCCACACTATGTCCCCGCTCGAACTGCTGCAGGCCGCCCCCCCGGCCGTCCGCCCCGTCGTCGCGCTGAGCGAAGGCACCGACCCCCGCGTCGTGGCGGGCGCTCTGGCAGCGCATCAGGCCGGTATCGCCGATGTGATCCTGGTCGGCCCGCAAGCAGAGGTCGAAGCCGCCCTGCAAGCCGAAGGCGCAACCACCGGCGGGGGCGTGGCAATCCACGACCCGGCAACATCCGGGCTGACCGAAGCTTTCGCAGCCGAGTATCATGAGCTTCGCAAGCACAAGGGCACCGATGCGGCCACAGCCCGCGCCGCAGCCGAGACCCCGCTGGTCTATGCCACCATGCTGGTGCGCCTGGGCCATGCCACCGGCACCGTCGGGGGCGCTGTTCACACCACCGGCGACGTGGTGCGCAGCGCCATTCAGGTGATCGGCATGGCGCCGGATGCGGGCATGGTCTCGTCGTTCTTCCTGATGTACCCGCCCGGAGGCGCGCCGGTAGGCTCCCGGGCCATGCTCTATTCCGATTGCGGCCTGGTCATCGACCCGACCCCTGCCGAGATGGTTTCCATCGCTGCCGCCTCAGCCCAATCGGCCCGCGCGTTGCTGCGGGTGGACCCGAAACTCGCTTTCCTCAGCTTTTCCACGACCGGCAGCGCAAAACACCCGGCGGTGGACAAGGTAACCCAAGCGCTGAACCTGTTCCGGGCAGCGCACCCGGAACTGCCGGCCGACGGAGAGCTGCAATTCGACGCAGCCTTTGTCCCCGCGGTCGGGGAGCGCAAATCGCCCGGTTCCAGCGTTGCAGGCCAGGCAAACGTGATGATTTTCCCCAATCTGGATGCGGGCAACATCGGCTACAAGATCACCCAGCGGCTGGGCGGCTATTCCGCCATCGGCCCGGTCCTGCAGGGGCTGGCCAAACCGGCCAACGACCTGTCACGCGGCTGCACTGCCGAGGACGTCACCCAGATTATCGCCGTCACCATTCTGCAGGCGAACCCGTAAATCCATCCTTTGGGCGCTGCGCACTCTTGACCACAGGCCAGAATGTGCAACCCATGGGTCAATCAGGAAAGTTTCCCGCCATGTCCGTTCTGGCACAGATAACATCTCTGCAATCGGGTGAATTGCAAAACAAACTCCGCCAGCTGCTGCCAGGTATTGCGGTGTCGGCCCTCGTTGCGATCACCGCGCAGTTCCTTGCGGAGCATTACGCAACGCCCGCCATGCTGCTGGCGCTGCTGCTGGGTATTGCTGTCAGCTTTTTGGGCGAAGAAGGCAAGACCGTGCCGGGCATCGCCTTTTCCGCCCGCTCGCTGCTGCGGCTGGGGGTGGCCCTGCTGGGCGTGCGGGTGTCGATGGTGCTGATGATGGGGCTTGGCTGGGACCTGATCGCGCTGGTGGTCGGCGGCGTCATCGCTACCATTGCCTTCGGCCTGACCGTGGCGCGGTTCTTTGGCCACAAGTGGCGCTTTGCCTTTCTGACCGCGGGCTCCGTGGCGATCTGCGGCGCTTCGGCGGCAATGGCGATCAGCGCCATCCTGCCGCGCGACGAGCGTTCCGAAGAACGCCTGATCTTTACCGTGATGGGCGTGACGGTGCTGTCGACGGTGGCGATGATCGCCTATCCGATCCTGGTCAACCTGCTGGAGCTGAATTCCATCCAGGCCGGCGTGTTTCTGGGCGGCACCATTCACGACGTGGCGCAGGTGGTCGGCGCAGGCTTCTCGATCTCCGAACAGACCGGCGACACAGCCACCCTGGTCAAGCTGATGCGGGTGGCCATGCTGGCCCCCATCGTGCTGGCGGCCTCGCTGATGATCCGCTCCTTTGCCGAGCTGCCCAGCGACGGCAAGCGCCCGCCAATTCTGCCGGGCTTTGTGATTGCATTTCTGGTGCTGGCCGGGGTCAACTCCTTTGGACTGATCCCGCCGGCCGTTACCGAATTCCTCAGCCACGCGTCGCGCTGGCTGCTGCTCACCGCAATCGCCGCGGTGGGGATGAAAACAAATCTGAAACAGGTCCTGGCCGTAGGAGGCGCGGCCATTGCCCTGATCATCGTTGAAACTCTGTTCATTGCCGGGCTGATCCTGGCGGGGATTGAGCTGTTGACCTGATTGGGGAGACCAGAAGGGAGGCCAGATGACATTCCAGCAACCCCGGGTGGACACGTCCCCCCCTGTATCCGACGAGGTGCGGAAAACCACCTGCTACATGTGCGCATGCCGCTGCGGCATCAACGTGCACATGAAGGATGGCAAGGTCGCCTACATCGAGGGCAACCGCGACCACCCGGTGAACAAGGGTGTGTTGTGCGCCAAGGGTTCGGCGGGGATCATGCAGGTAAACGCGCCGTCACGGCTGCGCGCCCCGCTCAAACGGGTGGGGCCGCGCGGGTCGGGAGAGTTCCGGGAGATTTCCTGGGACGAGGCGATCAGCACCGCTGTCGGCTGGCTGAACGAGCTGCACGAGACCGCGCCGCAGAAACTGGCCTTTTTCACCGGACGTGACCAGAGCCAAAGCTTCACCAGCTTCTGGGCCCAGAATTTCGGCACCCCGAACTATGCGGCGCACGGCGGCTTCTGCTCGGTCAACATGGCGACCGCCGGCATCTACACCATGGGCGGCGCGTTCTGGGAATTCGGCCAGCCCGACTGGGAGCACACCAAGCTGTTCATGCTGTTCGGCGTGGCCGAGGATCATGACTCCAACCCGATCAAGATGGGCATCGGCAAGATCAAGAAGCGCGGTGCGCGGGTGATCGGCGTGAACCCGATCCGCTCCGGCTATAACGCGGTGGCGGACGACTGGGTCGGCATTACCCCGGGCACCGACGGACTGTTCATCCTGTCGCTGATCCACGTTCTGATGAAGGCGGGGAAGATCGACCTCGATTACCTCAGCCGCTACACCAACGCGCCAGTGCTGATCAACGCCTCCGAAGGTCCGGAGAAGGGTCTGTTCCTGCGCGATGACGACGGCAAGATGCTGGTGATCGACCGCAACACCGGCAAGCTCACCCCCTTTGACCAGCCCGGCGTGCGCCCGGACCTGACCGCGGTCCACGAACGCGATGGCGTCACCCACCGCCCGGTCTTCCACCTGATGGCAGAAAGCTACCTGTCGCCGGACTACGCGCCGGAGGCGATTGCGGAGAAATGCGGCATCCCGGCCAAGCGCATCCGCGCCATTGCCGGCGAGCTGGCCCGCGTCGCCTTTGACGAGGCGTTTGAGCTGGACGTTGAATGGACCGACTTCCGGGGCGAGACACACACAAAGATGACCGGCCGCCCGGTGTCGATGCACGCGATGCGCGGGGTGTCGGCGCATGCCAACGGCTTCCAGACCTGCCGCGCATTGCATGTGCTGCAGATCCTCTTGGGCACCGTCGAGGTGCCCGGCGGTTTCCGCTTCAAACCGCCCTATCCCAAACCGGTTGAGGCCCACCCCACCCCGCACGGCGACCGCCGCCCCGGACGCCCGCTGGATGGCCCTCACCTGGGCTTCCCGCGCGGCCCCGACGACCTGCTGCTGGACGAAAACGGCAAGCCGCAGCGCATCGACAAGGCGTTCACATGGGAAAACCCGATGTCGGCCCACGGGCTGATGCACATGGTGATCTCCAACGCCCATGCGGGCGATCCCTACAAGATCGACACGCTGTTCATGTACATGGCCAACATGTCGTGGAACTCCTCGATGAATACCAAGGGCGTGATGGAGATGCTGAGCGCCCGCAACGATGACGGCGGCTACATGATCCCGCACATCATCTACTCCGATGCCTATTCGTCGGAAATGGTGGCCTATGCGGATCTGATCCTGCCTGACACCACCTATCTGGAGAGACACGACTGCATTTCATTGCTGGACCGTCCCATCTGCGAAGCGGATGCGGCGGCCGATGCGATCCGGTGGCCGGTGATCGAGCCGGACCGGGAAGTGCGCGGCTTCCAGTCTGTGCTGATCGAACTCGCCAACCGGATGAGCCTGCCGGGCTTCACCAACGATGACGGCACCCCCAAGTGGAAGGATTACGCCGACTACATCGTCAACCACGAGCGCAAGCCCGGCATCGGCCCGCTGGCCGGTTTCCGCGGTAAGGATGGCGACAAGGAAGGCCGAGGCGAAGTGAACCCGGACCAGCTGAACCGCTATATCGAAAACGGCGGCTTCTATGTGGCGCATATCCCGGAAGGCGCGGACTACTACAAGCCCTGGAACGCGGCCTATCAGGACTGGGCGGTCGGCATCGGGCTTTATGACAGCCCGCAGCCCTACCTGTTCCAGCTTTATGTAGAGCCAATGCGCAAGTTCCAGCTGGCCGCCGAAGGCCACGGCGAGCGCCAGCCGCCGGATCATCTGCGCCAGCGGCTGAAGACGGTGATGGACCCGCTGCCGATCTGGTACGAGACCGACCAGCAGGGCAACGAGGGCTTTACCGTCAACGCGCTGACCCAGCGCCCGATGGCGATGTACCACTCCTGGGGCACACAGAACGCCTGGCTGCGCCAGCTGCACGGCCGCAATCCGCTATACGTCCCGACCAAACTGATGCGCGAGCACGGGCTGCAGGACGGCGACTGGGCCAAGGTTTCCTCGCCGCACGGCGAGATCACCGTGCCGGTGATGGAGATGGCCGCACTGAACGACAACACCGTCTGGACCTGGAACGCCATCGGCAAGCGCAAGGGCGCCTGGGCGCTGGAAGAGGACGCGCCGGAGGCCACTAAGGGCTTCCTGCTCAATCACCTGATCCACGAGCTGCTGCCACCCAAGGGCGACGGTATGCGATGGGCCAACTCGGACCCGATCACCGGCCAAGCGGCCTGGTTCGACCTCAAGGTCAAAATCGAAAAGGCCGCCGCCCCGGACGGCCTGCAGGAAAGCCAGCCCGCCTTCCCGGCGCAGAAGTCGCCAGTTGGAACCGGCCCGGAAGAACTGAAATGGAAGGTCGGCAAATGACGGTGCAAAATTTTTCCGCAAAATTTTGCCAAGACTTTTCAGAAGAGTCTTGGTTCGCAACCCAGCGACGGAGGTGCCCGGTATGACTGAACTTCCCGCCACGACCGAGCGTAAGATGGGACTGGTCATTGACCTAGACACATGCGTCGGCTGCCATGCCTGCGTGATCTCCTGCAAGGGCTGGAACACCGAAAACTACGGCGCCCCCCTCAGCGATCAGGACCCCTACGGCAGCGATCCCTCGGGCACTTTCCTGAACCGGGTGCACTCTTACGAAGTGCAGCCAGAGCAGGGCCACGCCCAGCTGATCCATTTTCCCAAGTCCTGCCTGCACTGTGAGGACGCTCCCTGCGTCACGGTCTGCCCCACTGGTGCCAGCTACAAGCGTGTCGAGGACGGTATTGTGCTGGTGAACGAGGACCACTGCATCGGCTGCGGCCTCTGCGCTTGGTCCTGCCCCTATGGCGCGCGGGAATTGGATCTGGCGGAGGGAGTCATGAAGAAATGCACCCTTTGCGTTGACAGGATCTATAACGAGAACCTGCCGGAGGCGGACCGCACCCCCTCCTGCGTGCGGACCTGCCCCGCAGGCGCGCGCCACTTCGGCGACCTGGGCGATCCGGACAGCGACGTCTCCAAGCTGGTGGCAGAGCGTGGCGGCATGGACCTGATGCCGGAAATGGGCACCAAACCGGTGAACAAATACCTGCCGCCGCGGCCCAAGGACCGGATCGAGGATCAGATCGACATCCTCGCCCCGCTGCTCGCGCCGGTTGCCGAAGAGCCGCAGGGCTTCCTCGGTTGGCTGGACAAGGCGCTCGACAAACTCCCGGGCCAATCTTCAGGGGGAACGAACTGATGCATCCCGCGCCATCCGTTATCCTGTTCACCACACTGTCTGGCCTGGGCTTTGGCCTGTTGTTTTTCCTCGGCCTCGGCCAGCCTGCGGCGACCGGCGCCGTCGCCTTCGTGTTCTACGCCATCGCGTATGCACTGGCCGTGGGCGGGCTGCTGGCCTCCACCTTTCACCTGGGCCGCCCCGAGCGCGCCTGGAGGGCCCTTACCCAGTGGAGAACCAGCTGGCTGTCCCGCGAAGGCATTTGCGCTGTTGCTGCGCTGCTGGTGATGGGGCTCTACGCGCTGGGGGCGGTGTTTCTGGACAGCCACTGGACGCTTTTGGGCTGGCTCGGAGCGGCACTCAGCCTTGCCACCGTCTTCACCACCTCGATGATCTACACGCAGCTTAAGACCATCCCGCGCTGGAACATGGAGCTGACGCCTGCGGTGTTCCTGACCTTCAGCCTGGCCGGCGGCGCGCTGCTGGCCGGGGCCGAAGGTTTGGCGCCTTGGCTGCTGGCCATCGCAGGCGCCGTGCAACTGGCCTACTGGGCCAAGGGCGACAAAGCGCTGGAACACTCCGGCACCAATCTGGGCACTGCGACCGGCCTGGGGGATCGCGGCTCCGTGCGGGCCTTTGAGCCGCCGCACACAGGCTCCAACTACCTGTTGCGCGAGTTTGTGCATGTGGTGGGCCGCAAGCATGCGCAGAAGCTGCGGATCATTGCCTTTGTCCTCGGTTTTGCGCTGCCACTGCTCTTGATCCTGACGCCAGTGCAGGGCTTTGCGATCAAACATCTGCTTGCCGCCCTTGCGGTGCTCTCCCATCTCGCAGGCGTCGCCGTCTCGCGCTGGCTGTTCTTTGCCCAGGCCGAACATGTGGTCGGGCTTTACTACGGCAAACGCTGACAGCAACCGGGGCGCCTTCACCCGGCGTCCCGCGTTTCTTTCAGCATTTTTTCCGGCAGCATGTCACAAACCGCCCTGCTGCCTCGTCCTGTTCCTGAAGCCATCAGAAAGGAACAGATTGATGACCCAACGCCTTGACCATTTCGCCGCCGCGCCTGACCTGTTTCAGCCAATGCTGGAGCAGGAAAAACTGTTCAAGGACAGCGGGCTGGAACACAGCCTGGTGGAGCTGGTGAAACTGCGCGCCTCGCAGATCAACGGCTGCGCCTTCTGCATCCACATGCACAGCCAGGACCTGCGCGCCCATGGTGAAAGCGAGGACCGGATGCAGCTGCTGAACGCCTGGCGCGAGTCCAGCCTCTACTCGAACCGCGAGCGGGCCGCGCTCGCCTGGACCGAGGCTCTGACCCGGGTGGAAACCAGCGGTGCGCCGGACGCGGATTACGAGGCCGTTGCGCAGCTGTTCTCCCCGCGCGAGCAGGTGGTGCTGACGCTGCTGATCAGCGCCATCAACGCCTGGAACCGGATTGCAATCGGCTTCCGCACCCCGCATCCTGCCGCGCAGGAGGCCAACGCCGCGTGACTGCACCTGCACCACATGACGGAACCGATGCGTTCCTGACCGCGCGGCCGCGACTTTTCGCGGCCGCCTACCGGATGCTGGGCACCGTCAGCGACGCCGAGGACATCCTGCAGGACGCCTACCTGCGCTGGCAGGCGGCACCCCAAGCCGAGGTGCAGGACCCAACCGGCTATCTGATGCGGATCACCACCCGGCTGTGTCTGGACCAGCTGAAATCGGCCCGCGCCAGGCGCGAGACCTATCCCGGCGAATGGCTGCCCGAACCCTTGCTGACCGATGACCCGGCAGAGCATCTGGACCACGACGTCTCCGTTGCGCTGCTGCTGGCGCTGGAGACCCTGTCGCCGCTGGAGCGCGCCGCCTTTTTGCTGCATGACATCTTCGACAACTCCTATGCAGATGTTTCCGCCGCGCTCAACCGGTCTTCCGCAGCCTGCCGCCAGCTGACGGCACGCGCCCGGCGCAAGGTGCAGCAGCTGCGGCCGCAGGCGCCTGTAGACCCGGATGAGGGGCGGGATCTGGCCGAGGCGTTTTTCCGCGCGTCGAAAACGGGCGACACCGCGGCGCTGACGCAGATGCTGGCGCAGGATGTGCAGCTGGTCTCGGACGGCGGCGGCAAGGCGATGGCCACGCTGAACCCGATTTACGGGCTGGAGCGCGTGCTGCGGCTGTGCGAAGGTCTGGCCCGCAAGGCCGGGCGCGTTCTGCCGGAGCACTGGCGGCTGTGCCAGCTGAACGGCCTGCCCGCCATCTTGAGCCGGGAACCCGACGGCATCCTCCAGGCCATGGCGCTGGAAGTCCGAGATGGGCGGATTGCCCGCATCTACGTGATCCGCAACCCGGACAAGATGCGGCATCTGGCCGACACTCTGATTTAGGCAGGAGCGGCCAGCCCCTCTTGCCCCTGGAGGAGCAATTCACCCCGGGATATTTTCAGCCAGATGAACAGGGGACCCTGGAAGGGAAGCGGGCGGCGCTAAGTGAGGAGGCCGCCCGGTATTGTCAGAATGGATGCGGTGTCAGAGCAGGCCGGCGTGGACCATGGCCGCATCTATCGCTGCCTTGGTGCTGTCCTCCAGGGTGGTCAGCGGCGAGCGGACCTCTTCGCTGCACATGCCGAGTTTGGACAAGCCGTACTTGGCACCGGCCAGGCCGGGCTCGATAAAGATCGCCTCATGCAACGGCATCAGCTTGTCCTGATACTCCAGTGCTTTGGCATAGTCGCCTGCCAGGGTGGCTGCCTGGAATTCGGCGCAAAGCTTCGGCGCAACATTGGCGGTCACCGAGATGCAGCCGACGCCGCCATGGGCGTTGAAGCCCAGTGCGGTGGCATCCTCGCCGGACAGCTGGATGAAGTCCGCACCGCAGGACGCGCGCTGCTGGCTGACGCGGGCCAGATCGCCGGTTGCGTCCTTCACACCCGCGATGCGCGGCAGCTTCGCCAGCTCGCCCATGGTCGCAGGTGTCATGTCGACAACCGACCGGCCGGGGATGTTGTAGATGATGATCGGGATCCCGGCACAGTCATGCGCAGCAGTGAAATGCTGCACCATGCCGCGCTGGGTCGGCTTATTGTAATACGGCGTCACAACCAGGGCCGCATCGGCGCCGACCTTTTCGGCAAATTCCACAAATCGAATCATCTCGACGGTGTTGTTGGAGCCAGCCCCGGCGATCACCGGCACCTGGCCTGCCGCTGCCTTGACCACTTCGGCAATGACGGTCTCGTGCTCCTCGTGGGTCAGCGTCGGGCTTTCGCCGGTGGTGCCGACCGGCACCAGGGCGCTGGAGCCTTCGGCAATCTGCCATTCCACCAAGCGTTTGAGCGCATCCAGATCCAGCTCGCCGTTCGAAAACGGGGTGACGAGTGCTGGCATAGAGCCTTTGAACATGGGCACGCTCCCTTTGCTGCAGGTGCAGGCGGCAATCCGCCGCCGTCAAGATACGGAATGCCGGGGATTTGAGTTGATACCGGCACGCCAATGAGTAACGTTCAAGCCTCTATCCCCGGACTGCTGGAAAATGCAAGAGATGACACGCATCCTGGCCCTTATTCTGCTGATATCCGCAGCCCTGCCCGGGTCGCCGGCGCAGGCGCGCGATCTGGGCGCCGCGCTGGAGCTGATGCGGGCGGAGAAATGGTACAAGGCCGCTCGCGAGGCCGGGGCGCAGCAAACTGTTGCCCGCGATATAATCGAGTGGCACCGCCTGCGCGCCGGGCTGGGGTCGGCAGGCGATGTGATGGCGTTTCTGCAGCGGCGCCCGGACTGGCCGGGGCTGGCCTATCTGCGGCGCCAGAACGAGGATGTGATTGCCGCCACCGGCCGCGAAACCATTCTGGTGTTCTATGAAAATGAGTGGCCCAAAACCGCCGAAGGCGCGCTGAGCCTCGGCAAGGCTCTGATTGACCGCGGGCAGCGCGGCGATGGCGAGGCGGAGATCGTGCTAGCCTGGCGTACCATGGCAATGGGAAGTGCCATCCAGAAGCTGTTTATGCGCGACTTCGCCAAGCTGCTGAAACCGCACCACACCGCGCGGCTGGATCGGCTGTTGTGGGAGAACCACCTGGTCAGCGCCAAACGGATGCTGCCGCTGGTGCCCGAGGGTGAGCGCAAGCTGGCCGAAGCGCGCATCGCCTTGCAGGAGCGCGCGCCGGGCGTGGACGCGCTGATCGAGGCGGTTCCGGACCGGCTGAAGGGGGCGGCGGGACTTGCCTACGACCGTTTTGCCTGGCGTGACCGCAAGCGGCTGCAGGACGGCGCCATCGCGATGATGATGGACCGCAGCACCAGCGCCGAAAACCTGGGTGAACCCGGTAAATGGCTACGCCGCCGCCGCGATCTGGCCCGGCAGCTGATGCGCGACGGCGAACATGAACGTGCTTACCAGCTGGCCGCCTACCACTTCTCGACCCCCGCGGACGGCTATGGATACTCCGATTGCGAATGGCTGGCTGGCTACATCGCATTGCAAAAACTGCGCGACCCGGAACTGGCCGCGGTGCATTTTCAGCGCTTCCTGGCGTCGGTGGAAACCCCGATCTCGATCGGCCGCGGCGGCTATTGGCTGGGCCGTGCATACGCTGCTCTGGGTCAGGCCGACAAGGCGCATGAGGCCTATGCGGCAGCCGCAGAATACCAGACCTCCTTCTACGGGCTGCTGGCGGCCGAGCAACTGGGCCGCCCCTTCGACCCGGCTCTGGTGAAACCGGCACCGCTGCCGGACTGGCGGACGGCGGATTTCATGAAGTCCACCGTTGCCGAGGCCGGTTTGTTGCTGCTGAAAGCAGGCGATCTGGCGCTGGCCGAGCGCTTCCTGACCCATCTCGTCGAGGACCTGCCGCCGGTACAGGCCCGCCAGCTGGGACAGATGGCAGTGGAGCTGAACCAGCCGCACCTGGCGGTCATGATCTCCAAACGCGCCGCCCGCAGCGGGGTGGAGCTGGAGGGCGCCTATTACCCGCTGCATCCAGTTGCCAAGCGGCAGCTGCCGATGGCGGAGGAAATGACCCTGGCCATCGCCCGGCGCGAAAGCGAATTCGATCCGGCAGTGATCAGCCATGCCGGGGCGCGCGGTCTTATGCAGGTGATGCCGGCCACCGCGAAGCTGGTCGCGACTGAGCTGGGCATCCTGGCAGGCCATAAGACTTCCCGCCTGACGGCGGAGTGGGATTACAACGCCAAGCTGGGGGCGAACTACCTGGCCGGGCTGGCGGGCAAGTTCCGCGGCAACGTGGTGATGATGGCGGCGGGCTACAACGCCGGGCCGCACCGCCCTGCGACCTGGATGGAGCGCTATGGCGACCCGCGCGACGGCGACCCGGACATTGTCGACTGGATTGAGCACATCCCCTTCAACGAGACCCGCAATTATGTGATGCGGGTCACCGAAAGCTTGCCTGTTTACCGGGCCAGGCTTGGCAAGGAGCCGCTGCCGGTGCCCTTTTCCAAGGAGCTCATGGGCTCAACGCTTCACGCGTTCGCGCCATAGGGTGAACAGCCCTGCTGCGATGATAACCCCCGCACCGATGGCCACATTGGTGCGGATCACCTCGCCGAACACCGCCATGCCCAGCATCGCCGCCCAGATCAGGTGGAAATAGGCAAAGGGCTGCACTGCGCTGGCCTCGGCCATCTCGTAGCATTTGATCAGCAGCCAGTGTCCGGTCACGCCGGAAACGCAAAGCAGAGCCATCCAGATCCAGTCCTGCTGGGTCATCGGCTCCCAGAACCAGATGCCGATGGCAGTCATGAAGACCATGCCGGCAACCCCGGTCCAGAAGAAGCTGGTGGCTGTGCTGTCCTTGCGCGCGGCATAGCGGGTCACCAGCCCGTAGACCGCAAACATCAGCGCCGAGATGAAGGGGATCACCGCCGCCGGGTTGAACACACCCATGCCCGGTTGCAGGATGATCAGAACACCGATCAGGCCAACTCCGATAGCCGCCCAGCGCCGCCAGCCGACGCTCTCGCCCAGCACCGGGCCGCTAAGCGCGGCCACCAGCAGCGGATAGCAGATGAACACCGCCTGGCTCTCGATCAGGCCCAGCACGGTAAACCCATAGACCGCCACGCAGATTTCCCCAACCAGCAGCACGCCGCGGAAGATTTGCAGCCTCAGCTGATCAGTACGGGCTGCCTCTTTGATCCCGCCTTTGGCCCGTGCCGCAAGGAACACGACAAAGGCGGCAAAAAACCAGTAGCGCACCATCACCACCATGTAGGTGTTGTAGGTGCCCGCCAGGTGGCGCGAGATACCGTCCTGCAGGGCAAAGACAATGGTGGCGCTGATCATCAGCAGGATGCCCAGCGGCACGTTGTTCTGCTGAACCCGGGGCTGGGGCAGGCTTTTGGCCTGTGGAACCATGCTCATCGCAGTACCGCCTTTGTCATATGCCGCTTGCGCCCGTAGCCGGGAATGCGGGTCACGTCGAATCCTGCCGCCTCCAGCCCGCGGCGCACAAAGCCCGCCGCGGTGTAGGTCGCGGTCGTTCCGCCCGGCGCAGTATGCGCAGCCACCTGGGCCATCAGGGCTTCCTCCCACAACTCGGGATTCTTGGCTGGCGAAAACCCGTCCAGAAACCAGGCATCCGCCTGCCCTGTCCACTCCGCCAGCGACATCCGTGCGTCGCCCTTAACCACCTCCAATTGCAGGCTGCCAAGGTCGCAAGCTCCGGCCCCTTGCCATTTGTCAAGGAACCGTTCCGTCCAGGGCGCAAGGGCGGGAAAGGTCTCCAGCGCCTTGCCCATGTCTGCGGGCGCCATCGGGAAGGCTTCGAAACTGGTGAACCGCAACACCCCCTCCTGCCCCGCTGCCTCCCAGGCGCGCCAGGCTGCCAGCATGTTAAGGCCGGTGCCGAAGCCCAGCTCGGCAATCCGGAACCCCGGCTCAAATCGCCCGGGCAGATCGTTGCCCGCCAGGAACACATGCTCCGTCTCCGCCAGACCGTCCTGGATCGAGAAATAGGGATCATCGAACTGATCCGACACCGGAACAGTGCCATCGCGCCAGCTGAGGCGGGCCTGCTGGTCTGCCATGCTATAATCCCCTAAGTGGTTGTCCGGAACGGCGCGACACTGGCGAAAGGAATACCAAATGGCAATGGCAGATGTAACGGTGCGCGGGGCGGGCATCTTCGGCCTGTCAATCGCCTGGCTCTGCGCCCGGCATGGTGCGCAAGTTCAGGTAGTGGATCCATACGGAGCAGGCGCCGGCTCCAGCGGCGGGCTGGTCGGCGCGCTGGCGCCGCATGTGCCGGAAAACTGGAATGCCAAGAAACAGTTCCAGCTGGAAAGCCTGCTGATGGCCGAAAGCTTCTGGGAGGAGGTCGAGGCGACCGGCGGTGTTTCCCCCGGCTACGGCCGCACCGGACGGCTGCAGCCGATCAACGACGAACGCACGCTGGAACTGGCCCGCCTGCGCGAACAAACCGCCCGCGATTTCTGGAAGGACGAGGCCGAATGGCGCGTCTGCGAGGCCGCGTCCCTGGGCCCTTGGGTGCCGCCCAGTGCCACCGGCTATGTCGTCCACGACACCCTCAGCGCCCGCATGCACCCCCGCCGCGCCTGCGCCGCGCTGGTCTCTGCGCTGGCGGTGATGGGGGTAGAGGTGCAACAGGAAGCCCCGGATCAGGGCAAGGTGGTGCACGCCAAGGGGTATGCCGGCCTGCTGGAGCTGAACGAGGCCTTCGGCAAAACCATGGGCGGCGGCGTCAAGGGCCAGGCCACGCTGCTGCGCTTTCACGAGGGTGAGGTGCCGCAGCTTTATGCCGACGGCCTGCACATCATCCCGCATGCGGACGGCACCCTTGCCATCGGCTCAACCTCCGAGCGCGAGTTCGAGGATGGCAAAGCCACCGACTCCCAGCTCGACGACGTGATCGAGCGCGCCCGCGCCGCGGTGCCGGTGCTGCACGGGGCCGAGGTGATCGAACGCTGGGCCGGTGTGCGCCCCCGCGCCAAGTCCCGCGCCCCGATGCTCGGCGCCTGGCCTGGCCGCGACGGCCATTACATCGCCAATGGCGGTTTCAAGATCGGCTTTGGAATGGCACCCAAGGCGGCTCATGTAATGGCGGACCTGCTGCTGGAGGGGAAGGACGGCATTCCCGAGGGCTTCCGGGTCGAAGACAACCTCTGACCCCGCACCTCTTCCGCCGTTTGACGGGTCAAGGGCGGCGCCAGCCGCCACGCGGCATACCCTTTAGGCGGGGAAGGGTTTCTGACAATTGAAATTGCGCCTTCAGAGACAGTATTGCCGCGCAAGCGCGTCTCAGCAGAAAAAAGCGCCGCGCAGCGGCGCCACGCCCAAGCCCCTAATCTGCCCTTCCAGGGCAGCTTGGGGCGCGGGAGCCCCTGATTCACTCCATCGGCGCGGCCACGGCGCTCATGCACTGCCGTCCGTCCGGCCCGCGCACCCACAGGTCCCGGCCCTTGCGGCACAGCGTTGCGTTCTCGAAGTGCATCAGCGGCGAGGACGCCCGGAAGGAAAACTCCGCGAGCGGCCCCATCAGCTCCTCCGCCAGCAGCATCAGGTGCTGGGCCAGCAAGGGGCCGTGCACCACCAGCCCTTCGTACCCCTCAACATCACGGGCGTAATCCAGGTCATAGTGGATCCGGTGCCCGTTGAAGGTCAGCGCCGAGTAGCGGAACAGCAGGGTCGAGCTGAACGGCACCTCCCGCGCTTCCGTCTCATCGGTCCGCGCCACTGGAGGCACCGGTTCCGGTGCAGCGGCGTCCGGGTCTTCGCGGTAAACCAGGTCATGCCACTCTGTGAGGCAGAGCCTTCCCTCCTGACGGATCTCATGGCGCAGCCTCACCAGCCCCAAGGGACCGGTGCGGCCCGCCTTTTGCTCCGCCTTTTCCAGCACAGAGGACTTCTCTGCCGCGATTCCGGCCAGTAGGGGCTTCTCGAACCGCAGCCGCCCGCCAGCCCACATCCGGCGCGGCAGGCCCATGTCCGGGATCAGCCCGGCACCGCCCACCTTGGGATGGCCATCGCGGCCCAGCCCCTCCGGCGGCAGCGGTGTCCAGAAGTAGAGCTGGTGAAAGAACGGCGGCAACTCGCTGCCTGCCGCTATGTCCGGGGCCAGCCCCAGCGCAGCCTGAAAAGCGGCGGCCCGGGCCGGATCCAGCATGTCGGTCAGATTCCGCGCGGGAGCGGCGGCGGTTTCGCTAGTCATACCGCCACCTTAGCCGCAGCCCGCTTCGAGGCAAGCTCAGCGGACCAGTTCGGCCCGCAGCTTTTCCATCAGCTTGGTCAGCGTCGCCTCATATTGCGCGCTGGTCAGCCGGCCGGTTTCATCGAACTCCTTGCTGGAGCCTGCCAAATGCACCCCCGGACCCGACAGCACCCGCGACTGGAACGGCACCAGGAAACCGCGCAGCAGCGCCTGCGCCTGCTCGCCGCCGGCCCGGCCGGCTGCGGCCGACATCACCGCAACAGGTTTGTCTGCCCAGGGGTTGCCCTCGGTGCGGCTCACCCAGTCGAGCGCGTTTTTCAGCACACCGGACGGCCCCTTGTTGTATTCCGGGGTGGAGATTGCCACCGCGTCCGCGGCTGCAATCTGATCCGCCAGCTTCTGCACGGCGGGTGGGATGCCGTCCGCTGCCTCTGCGTCGCCGTCATACAGCGGCAGGTTCAGATCCGCCTCAACCACCGATGCGGGCCCGAACACTCGAACTGCCTCCGCCAGCAGCTTGCGGTTGGTGGCCTCGCGGCGCAGCGATCCGGAAATGGTGAGCAATACGGGGTCAGCCATGGGGGATTCCTTCTGTTCGCGTCTCTGTTGTGCCCATCATGTATGAAGCGGCCCCCGGCAGAAAACAGCAATCGCCGCGCAGGCAATGTGCGGCGTTACATTAACCGGCCTGGCCGCACCCACGAAAACAGCCCGCCCCGCAGGGGGACGGGCTGCACATTTTGCCTGCAGGTGCCGGATCAGGCTGCCTGCGGGATCACCACAACTTCGACGCGGCGGTTGCGGGCCTTGCCCTCCGGCGTCAGGTTGGACGCCACCGGCTGCGACTCGCCGCGGCCGATGATCCGCATCCGGTGATAGGGCACGCCGCCGGCTTGGATGTGGCTGGCCACCGCATTGGCGCGGCGCTCCGAGAGGCCCTGGTTGTATCCGGCATCGCCATCGCTGTCGGTGTGGCCGATCACCTGAATGGTGCTGTTGGGGTAGCGCACCAGACTGTCGGCCACCCGGCGCAGGTCGGCCTGCACCGCCGGCGCAACCGAGGCGCTGTCGGTGGCGAAGGTCAGATCGTTCGGGAAGGACAGGATCAGGCGGTCGCCGGTGTTGACGATGGTGATCGAGTCATTGGCCAGGGTCTGGCGCAGCTCGCGCTCCTGCGCGTCCAGCTGGTTGCCGATCACACTGCCGGCAGCTGCACCAACCAAAGCACCGGTTGCTGCCCCAAGGCCACGGTCGGAGTCATTGGCGATCGCACCGACGCCCGCACCGATGATGCCGCCCAGGACTGCGCCCTTCTGGGTGTTGCTGCCCGGCGTGCCGACGGTTGCGGGATCGGTACAGGCGCTCAGGCCCAGTGCTGCGGCGACAATACCAGCCGTGGTGAGTTTCATCTGCATCATCAAATTGCCTTCTGCTTTCTAAGGTCCGGGGAAGCCCGGAGGTCCGCTCGAATATCATGCCGGCACCGCGCCTACTCAAGAGACGGTCTTGCAGTTTCGGCGAAATACCGCGCAAAATCCGCGCAAACACCGCATTTTATGGTGCAAAAGCAAAGTCCCAGCCCTCCTGCTCCATCCACAGTTTGCGCAAGGCGCCGGCTTCTGGCGCGAACCCGTCCTCCAGCATGTCCGCTGCAAGCATCCGGTCAGTGCGGAAGTGGCGGAACCCGCCGCGCAGTTCGCACCACGCCGCCAGCATGGTGCAGTCGATATGATAGATCAGCGCCAGCGGCCGCAGGGTGCGGCAGCTCTCGCCGCTCTCCGGGCTGAGATAGGTAAGCTGCAGCTTGCGGCTTTCCCGCACGGCCTGGCGCAGCAGCGCCTTGGAGACGCAGCCCTGCTCCGGGTCGTCCAGCGGCGCCCCCCAGGGGGCTACCTGCAGCCAGTCGGCAGTGGCATGCACATCCTTGATCTTGTGGCTTACCCGCGCGGCCGCCTTCTGCAGGGCGCCGTCGCCGGTGCGCATCAGCATCGCCAAACCGACGTGCAGCGCCTCCAGCTCCTCCTCGTCGAAATTCAGCGGCGGCAGGTCATACCCCTTGCGCAGCATGTAGCCGATCCCGGCCTCGCCCTCCACCGGCGTGCGCATCGCCTGAAGTGCGGCGATATCGCGGTAGATCGTGCGTTTGCTGACCTCCAGCGTCTCGGCAAGATCCTCTGCCCGCACCGGGGCCGCGGCGGTGCGCAGAATCTGGATGATTTCAAACAGGCGGCCAGTGCGGGGCATGGGCAGTCTCCAGTGACAGTCTGCTGACACCCTAACACATGCCACTGACAACAGCCTGTCAGCAGTGCTCTGGTTTTCTGGCCTCCTCAAGAAGGAGAAACGCCATGCTGAGTTATGACTGGATCGTGCTGATCACCCTGGGACTGGACCGCTGGGAAAACCAGCGCCGCCCATTGGCCACGCATGAAATTGAGCTTGAAGCAGCGCGCAGCCGTCACGAGGCGCAACAGGCGTCCAGGCCCGCCCGCCCCGGGCTGCTGCAACGCCTGTTCAGCCGGCGGCGCGCACTTCTTGCGCCGGACTCTCCTCGTCCCGGGCGGCCTCATAAGCGAGCATCGCGCGTTTGACCGGCAGGCCCCAGTGGTAGCCGCCCAGCGCCCCGGACTTGCGCAGGGCACGGTGGCAGGGGATCAGCCAGCTGACCGGGTTGCGCCCCACTGCGGTGCCGACAGCCCGAACCGCGCGCGGAGAGCCGATCGCCTGGGCCAGTTCGGAATAGGTGGTGACATGGCCCGAGGGGACGCGCAACAGCGCCTCCCAAACCTTGATCTGCAACGGCGCGCCGATCATGTGCAGCGCGGTCTCACCCTTCTGGGCAAAGGCCGCCTCTGCCAGCGGTCGCAGGGCCGCTGGGTCCTCGACGAATTCCGCCTGCGGCCAGCGGGCGCGCATGTCGGCCATGGCGGGCTCCGCCCCGGTTTCGGCGGCAAAGGCCAGCCCGCAGATACCCTTTTCGGTGCCCATTACCAGGGCCAGGCCAAAGGGGCTGTCGAACCATCCCCAGAAGATCCGCAGGCCGTCACCTTTGCGGGCATATTCGCCAGGGCTCATCGCCTCCCAGCGCAGGAAAAGGTCGTGCAGCCGCCCGGATCCCGACAGCCCCACCGCGTGCGAAGCCTGCAGTGTGGTGAACCGGTCGCGCAGCAGCGCCTTGGCGTGGCCCAGCCGCAGATACTGCTGGTATCGCTTGGGCGACACGCCTACCCAGGCCGAGAACAGCCGCTGGAAATGCGCCGGGCTCATGTCCATGCGGGCGGCCAGCTGTTCCAGCGTCAGATCCTCGCCGCCATCGTCGATCAACTCAATCGCCCGCCGCATGACGCCGTAGTGATACGTGCTTTCCCGTGCTTCGATATTCATCGCTGTGTCCTTCGGCTGTCTTGCAAGCCAAGTTACCCCGCGCAGGCCCGCCATTCGACCCGGAACATGCGAAATATGACGTTCGGCGCAACGGCTTTGCGCAGGCAGGCAGGCCGGAGCGCCACCGTGAAACGCCCGGCAACCGGGTTGCGGGGTGCAAAATAAATTGCGCTTTAAGGTCTGACCTGTACATATGGCGCGCGATGGCCAAGCAACTCGATTATCATACCCTCCGCGAGATCTTCACGCGGTTCCAGGCAGCTGAACCGGAACCCAAGGGCGAGCTGGAGCATGTCAACGCCTACACGCTGGTGGTGGCGGTGGCGCTTTCTGCGCAGGCAACCGATGCCGGCGTGAACAAGGCAACCCAAGAGCTGTTCAAGATCGCGGACACCCCGCAGAAAATGCTGGATCTGGGCGAGGAGCGCCTGATCGAGCATATCAAAACCATCGGCCTTTACCGCAACAAGGCCAAGAACGTGATCAAGCTGTCCCGGATCCTGGTCGAAGACTACGGCGGCGAGGTGCCCAACTCCCGCGCCGCGCTGCAGTCGCTGCCCGGCGTCGGCCGCAAGACCGCTAATGTCGTTCTGAATATGTGGTGGCATTACCCGGCCCAGGCAGTCGATACTCATATCTTTCGGGTCGGCAACCGCTCCGGCATCTGCCCGGGCAAAGATGTCGATGCCGTGGAACGCGCCATCGAGGACAATATCCCCGTGGACTTCCAGCAGCACGCCCATCATTGGCTGATCCTGCACGGCCGCTACCACTGCAAGGCGCGCAAGCCGATGTGCGGAAGCTGCCTCATCCGCGACCTCTGCATGTATGAGGACAAGAACCTTTGAGGCGCAGCCTCTCAGCCATTCCCCGGCCGGGCCGGCACCTGATTGATCCCGGCCATAGCGATTATCGAAACAGACACGCCGGCCCCGGACCCGGCACAAACATCCCCGAGGAGGGCAGTTCATGACCAAAACCTATCATCTCGTCGGTATCGGCAACGCTGTCGTCGACGTGATTGCGCAGTGCGAGGACAGCTTCCTGGCCGAGCAGGGCATCGAAAAAGGCATCATGCAGCTGATCGAACGCGACCGCTGCGAGGATCTTTATGCAGCGATGGGCAACCGGGTGCTGACCCCCGGCGGCTCGGTGGCCAACACCATCGCGGGCGCCGGCGCGCTGGGGCTGGACGCCGCATTTATTGGCCGGGTCCGCGACGATGCGCTTGGGAAGTTCTACGCAGATGCGATGAACAACGAGGGCGTGGACTTCGTGAACCCGCCGGTCACCGATGGTGAGCTGCCGACTTCACGGTCGATGATCTTTGTCTCGCCCGACGGGGAGCGGTCGATGAACACTTACCTGGGTATTTCCTCAGAAGTGAGTTCGGCAGACGTGCCGCAGGACGTGGCCGGCAACGCGCAGATCATGTTCCTCGAGGGCTACCTGTTCGACAAGGACAAGGGCAAGACCGCCTTTCTGGAGGCCGCCCGCGACTGCCGCGAGGGCGGCGGCAAGGTTGGCATCTCGATTTCCGACCCGTTCTGCGTCGAACGCCACCGGGCCGACTTCCTCAACCTCATCGGCAACGAGCTGGATTTCGTAATCGGCAACCAGGACGAAATCTGCGCCCTGTTCGAAAACAGCGACCTGGAAGACGCAATGGCCAAAACCGCGGCGATCTGCCCGCTGGTGGTCTGCACCCGCTCCGGCGACGGGGTCACGGTGCTGAACGAAGGTGTGCGCATCGACGTGCCGGTCGAGACGATTGTGCCAGTGGATGCCACCGGCGCAGGCGACCAGTTTGCCGCCGGGTTCCTGTTCGGCATGGCCACCGGCCGGAGCATGGAAATCTGCGCCCGGATGGGCTGCATCTGCGCGGGCGAGGTGATCCGCCACATCGGCCCGCGCCCGGAAACCCACGTGCTGCACCTGCTGGAAGAGGCCGGTCTGGTCTAAGGGCGGCGC
>NZ_JBQKUH010000030.1:0-53466 GCF_054968485.1 Leisingera sp. G5_S3_59_S7 | reverse complement strand
CCGACGGCTCGGTTGATCTTGAGGGCTGCCTTGAGGAAAGCAACTGGTGCAAGGTCGCATACGATGGTGCGGACGGCTGGGCCTATGGTGAATACCTGACTGGGGCCGTCACCGAAAAATTCGTTCCGGTGGTTGCCAAGGAAAGCCCTGTCAAGTTCAACACCGTGACCTATACCACCACTGAAACCGGTGAAACCGATGCAGCAATGGGCGCACTCGGCGGCGCGATCACCGGCGGCCTGATTGCCGGTCCGGCCGGCGTCGTCGCGGGGGCCGTGGCAGGCAGCCTCGCAGGGGAAGCCGCTGTGCCGGACGAGAAAGTCGTCACCTATGTGCGCAGCAATGCCACCGAACCGGTGTACGTGCAGGGTGAAGTGGTGACTGGCGTCATGATCCCGGAGGAAGTGGAGCTGACCGCGGTTCCGGACTCCGAATACCGCTATGTCTACCTGAACGGCTTGCCTGTGCTGGTTGAGGCGGATGACCGCACGGTGGTCTACGTGGTGCGCTGATCCGGTCCAAAGCGAAATTGTGCGGGCGGTCCCTTGCGGGCCGCCCGTTGCCGTTTGCGGTGTCCGCACAGGAACACGATTGACCCGAATCGTGCCCTGGTCTATTGAATTGAACAACTGTTCATATAATCGGCTGTGCCCTGGAGGATCTGCGGGATGTTCAACGCAAGCATGAGTTTCGATCTTGGTGAGGATGTTAACGCCCTGCGCGATGTGGTTCACCGCTGGGCGCAGGACCGCGTCAAGCCGATGGCGCAGGAGATCGACCAGAACAACGAATTCCCTGCCGGTCTGTGGCAGGAGATGGGTGAGCTGGGCCTGCTCGGCATCACCGTGCCGGAAGAATTCGGCGGCGCGGGCATGTCTTACCTCGCCCACACCGTCGCGGTTGAGGAAATCGCACGGGCCTCGGCCTCCGTTTCGCTGTCCTACGGCGCGCACTCCAACCTCTGCGTTAATCAGATCAAACTGAACGGCAATGCGGAGCAGAAGCAGAAATACCTGCCGCGGCTGATCTCTGGTGAGCACGTCGGCGCGCTGGCGATGTCAGAGGCGGGCGCGGGTTCGGACGTGGTCTCGATGAGCTTGCGCGCGGAAAAGCGCAACGACCACTTCCGCCTGAACGGCAACAAGTACTGGATCACCAACGGCCCGGATGCCGATACGCTGGTGGTCTACGCCAAGACCGATCCGGAGGCGGGCTCCAAGGGCATCACCGCCTTCCTGATCGAAAAGGAGATGAAGGGTTTCTCCACCTCCAAGCATTTCGACAAGCTGGGGATGCGCGGCTCCAACACTGCCGAGCTGGTGTTTGAAGACGTGGAAGTCCCGTTTGAGAACGTGCTGGGCGAAGAGGGCAAGGGCGTGCGCGTGCTGATGTCCGGCCTGGATTATGAGCGCGTGGTGCTGGCGGGCATCGGCCTGGGTATCATGGCGTCCTGCATGGATGAGATGATGCCCTACATGGCGGAGCGCAAGCAATTCGGCCAGCCGATCGGGAACTTCCAGCTGATGCAGGCCAAGATTGCCGACATGTACACGGCGATGAACTCGGCGCGGGCCTATGTCTACGAAGTCGCGAAATCCTGCGACAACGGCACCGTGACCCGCCAGGACGCGGCGGCCTGCTGCCTTTATGCGTCCGAGGTGGCGATGACCCAGGCGCACCAGGCGGTGCAGGCCTTTGGCGGCGCGGGCTATTTGTCCGACAACCCGGTCGGCCGCATCTTCCGCGATGCCAAGCTGATGGAAATCGGCGCAGGCACCAGCGAGATCCGCCGGATGCTGATCGGCCGCGAGCTGATGGGTACCATGTAACAAACGAAAACCCCGCGCATCCCAGGGAGGCGCGGGGTTTGAAACAAGCCTGGCGGCACGAGGCCAGCCGCCAGACCGGAACAAAGTCACTAAGGATCAGAAGCGGTGCACGTAAGCGAGGTTCACGACAACCGGATCAATCTCTGCGGTGCCGATTGCGGCGCCGTTCAGGGTTGCGTCGGTGTCGATGTCCATCCAGCGCACGTTGAACCGCAGCGCGCCATTGTCGGAGATCTGGTAGTCGGCACCGGCGTTGACCGCCACACCAAAGCTGTCATCGAGGTCGAGCGTGCCAAGCGCGGTCTCTTCCTCAAAGAAGGTGGTGTAGTTCAGGCCCAGACCCAGGAACGGCTTGACCTTGCCGGCGGTCGGGAAGTGGTAGTTGACCGACAGGGTCGGCGGCAGCTGCTTGGCGGACGCTGCAAACGCGCCGTTCAGGCGAACGTCATGCTCGAACGGCGAGGCCGCCAGCAGCTCGACACCCCAGTTGTCGCGGAAGAAGTATTCAACGGTCAGCGAAAGCGCGGTGCCATCGTCGATATCCGCTGCGGCGCCGGCCAGGGTGCCGTTGCCGGATTTCGGGTTGACGTTGGCGATACCAACACCAACGGTCCAGTCGCCTTGCTGCTGGGCCAGCGCGGGGCCAGCCAGGGCGGCGAGGGCAGAAGTCAGTGCCAAAGCGGAAACGATGCGTTTCATCGGGTGCGTCCCTTTTCTTGTGTTTACCCCGCAGTGGTGCCCCATGGCGCGGCCGAAAACTCTGATCTGGATCAAGGGGCGGATCGCTTTCCCCTTGAAAAGCCGGTGAAAAATTGCATGTCCGCCATGCGTTTCGGGAATGTCTAAATATGCATGACACCTGTAACATTCCCGGGCTTCGCGCTGATGGCAGCTGGGACCTGCCGGAGCGGCTGAACATGGCCGCGCAATGCCTGTCGCATCCGGCTGAAAAGACCGCCCTGATTGATATGACCGGTCCGGCGCGGCGGGACATTTCTTACGGCGGGCTTGCGGAGATGACCGACGGGCTGGCCCGCTACCTGCTGCAGCGTATCCAGCCGGGCGACCGGGTCGGGGTGCTGCTCAGCCAGTCGCCCTGGTGCGCCGCGGCGCATCTGGCGATCTGGAAGGCAGGCGGCATCTCGGTGCCCTTGTTCAAGCTGTTCAAGCGCGACGCGCTGGCGTCACGCGCCGGCGACGCGGGTGTGCGCTTCGTCTTCACCGACGCCGAGGGCGCCGGCCTGCTAGGCGATCTGGCCGAAGCGGTGATGACGGACAGCGCCGGGCTGGAGGGGGCACCGGTCCCCTTCGCCGATACCGCGCCGGATACGCCTGCCGTTCTGATCTACACCTCCGGTACCACCGGCAGCCCCAAGGGCGCGTTGCACGGCCACCGCGTGCTGACCGGCCATCTGCCGGGCGTTGCGATCAGCCACGACCACCTTGGCCAGCCCGGCGATGTCCTCTGGACGCCGGCCGACTGGGCCTGGATCGGCGGGCTGTTCGACGTGCTGATGCCGGGCCTGGCGCTGGGCGTGCCGGTGGTTGCCGCGCGACTGGACAAGTTCTCGCCTGAAGCCTGCGCCGGTCTGATCGCCAAGGCAGGCGTGCGCAATATCTTCTTCCCCCCAACGGCGCTGCGGATGCTGAAGGCAGCAGGGCAGGGGCTCAACGGCCTGCGCTCTGTTGCCAGCGGCGGAGAGCCCCTGGGCGCAGAGATGCTCGCCTGGGGCCGGCGCCGGCTGGGCATGACCATCAACGAATTCTACGGCCAGACCGAATGCAACATGGTTGCCTCCTCCTGCGCGGCAGATTTCGATCCGCGGCCGGGCTGCATCGGCAAGGCTGTGCCGGGGCATGAACTGGCAGTGATCGACGAAGCGGGCAACCCTACCGAAGGCGAAGGCGACGTCGCGATCCGCCGCGGTTCTGCCTCAATGCTGCTGGAATACTGGAACCGGCCCGAAGAGACCGCCGCCAAGTTCCGCGGCGAGTGGCTGGTCACTGGCGACCGCGGCATCTGGGACGGCGATTACCTGCGCTTTGTCGGCCGCGAGGATGATGTGATCACCTCCGGCGGCTACCGAATTGGCCCGGCGGAGATCGAGGATTGCCTGCTGACTCACCCAAGCGTCGCGACGGTGGGTGTGGTCGGCAAGCCCGACAACCTGCGCACCGAGATCGTCAAAGCTTATGTGGTGCTGAAACCCGGTGCCGCGGCCTCCGAGAAGGAGCTGCAGGACTACGTCAAGGACCGCCTCGCGCATTATTCCTATCCGCGCGAGGTGGCGTTCCTGGACGCGCTGCCGATGACCGTGACCGGCAAGGTGATCCGCAAGGAGCTGAAGGCGCGGGCTGCGGGGGAGGTGAACTGATGAAACAGCCAGCTCCTTTCGCAATTGCAGCCAGTGTCTTTGCTTTGGGCATGGTGTCACCACCTGCAGCGACAGGTGATGAGCACTCCCATTTTGATACACCTGGTTTTCTATCCGCGTGCACGGTGTTTGTCCCGGATGTTGCCTTTGCGGTGCCGATGGACACTCAATGCGTCTCGCAGGCAGTCCGCATGTGCAACTTGAGCCGCGAAATGAAGGCTTTGCAGCATTGTGCTGACCTTGCCGCGGCTTGGATGGAGGCGGATGGGGCAAGCATCGTCAGTCAAATGCCCGGTTTTGATGAGAGTGTTCTTGATGACAATTGGCACGAAGGTTTGTCTTTGCCTGCTTTGGCCGACGCGCCGGATTGCACCAAGGTCTTTGACCCCAATCTGCCACCCGAAACAGCGTGCCGCTATTCCGAAGCACTTTCAGAATGGCTTAAGCTGAGAATTTTGCTGCGCAGTGAAGTTGTGGCCGGGGATGCAAGCCAATGACCTACGGTGTTGCACACCCGGCGTACGCTGCGCCAACCGGAAATATAGATCTCAACCCTATAACGGGAGAGTGGACATGAAACTCACATCCAAGGCGATGCCCTCTTCGGAAGGCTTCAAGCAGAACCGCGAGGCGCATCTGGACGCCCTCGCGCAGATCAGCGAAGCGGCCGAGGCCGCGCGCATGGGCGGCGGCGAGAAATCCCGCGCCCGCCACGAGAGCCGCGGCAAGATGCTGCCGCGCCGCCGGGTGGCGAACCTCCTCGATCCCGGCTCCCCGTTTCTGGAAATCGGCGCCACAGCGGCGCACGCCATGTATGACGGTGCGGCACCTGCGGCAGGTGTGATCGCAGGCATCGGCCGGGTGCACGGCCAAGAGGTCATGGTGGTCTGCAACGACGCCACCGTGAAGGGCGGCACCTATTACCCGATGACGGTGAAGAAGCACCTGCGCGCGCAGGAGATCGCGGAGGAGAACCGTCTTCCCTGCATCTACCTTGTCGACTCGGGGGGCGCCAACCTGCCCAATCAGGACGAGGTATTCCCCGACCGCGACCACTTCGGGCGCATCTTCTACAACCAGGCCCGGATGTCGGCCAAGGGCATCCCGCAGATTGCCGTCGTCATGGGCTCCTGCACCGCAGGCGGTGCCTATGTGCCAGCGATGTCGGATGTGACCATCATCGTGAAGGAGCAGGGCACCATCTTCCTGGCGGGCCCGCCGTTGGTGAAGGCCGCGACGGGCGAGGTTGTCAGCGCCGAAGACCTGGGCGGCGGCGATGTGCACACGCGCCTGTCCGGCGTGGCCGATTACCTGGCCGAGGATGATGCCCACGCGCTGGCGCTCGCGCGGCGCTCGGTGCAGTCGCTGAACATCACCAAGCCGCTGACGGTGAATTGGGCCAGCCCGGAAGAGCCTGCCTACGACCCCGAGGAAATCCTGGGCGTGGTGCCCGGCGACCTGCGCACGCCCTACGACATTCGCGAGGTAATCGCGCGGCTGGTCGACGGCTCCCGCTTTGACGAATTCAAGCCGCGCTTCGGCGAAACGCTTGTCACTGGCTTTGCCCACCTCAAGGGCTGCCCGATCGGCATTGTCGCCAACAACGGTGTGCTGTTCTCCGAAGCCGCACAGAAGGGCGCGCATTTCGTCGAGCTGTGCAGCCAGCGCAAGATCCCGCTGGTGTTCCTGCAGAACATCACCGGCTTCATGGTCGGCCGCAAATACGAAAACGAGGGCATCGCCCGCCACGGCGCCAAGATGGTGACCGCTGTTGCCACCACCAACGTCCCCAAGATCACCATGCTGGTCGGCGGGTCCTTCGGGGCCGGCAATTACGGCATGTCGGGCCGCGCCTACCAGCCGCGGTTCCTGTGGACCTGGCCGAACTCCCGCATCTCGGTGATGGGCGGCGAGCAGGCGGCGGGCGTGCTGGCGACTGTGAAACGCGATGCCATCGAACGCCAGGGCGGCAGCTGGAGCGCCGAGGAAGAAGCCGACTTCAAGCGCCCCACCATCGAGATGTTCGAGGAGCAGAGCCACCCGCTCTATGCCTCGGCGCGCCTTTGGGATGACGGCATCATCGACCCGCGCAAATCCCGCGACGTGCTGGCACTTTCGCTCAGCGCGGCGCTGAACGCCCCGATTGAAGATACACGCTTCGGCGTCTTCCGGATGTAAATTCCGCGCTTCATCTGGCCAGAAATATCCCCGGGGGTCCGGGGGCAGGCAGCCCCCGGTCCAGAGATCCAGACAAAGGACCAACCCCATGTTTGACAAGATCCTGATTGCCAACCGCGGCGAAATCGCCTGCCGTGTGATGGAAACTGCCCGCGCCATGGGCGTGCGCACGGTGGCGGTCTATTCCGACGCCGACGCCGCCGCAAAACATGTGCAAATGGCGGACGAGGCGGTGCATATCGGCGGCCCGGCCCCGGCGGACAGCTACCTGAAAGGGGATGAAATCATCCGCGTGGCGCAGGAAACCGGCGCCCAGGCGATCCATCCGGGCTACGGCTTCCTGTCGGAAAACCCCAAGTTCGTCGAGGCGGTGGAGGCCGCGGGCCTTGTCTTCATCGGGCCGTCGGCGGATGCGATCCGCAAGATGGGCCTCAAGGACGCCGCCAAGGCGCTGATGGAAGAGGCCGGCGTGCCGGTGGTGCCGGGATATCACGGCAGCAACCAGGACCCGGAGTTCCTGGCCGCCGAGGCTGAGAAGATCGGCTACCCGGTGCTGATCAAGGCGGTGGCCGGCGGCGGCGGCAAGGGGATGCGGCTGGTTGAGAAACCGGAAGACTTTGCAGATGGACTGCAAAGCGCGCAGGGCGAGGCAACCACGGCCTTTGGCAATCCCGACGTTCTGATCGAGAAATACATCCAGCAGCCCCGCCATATCGAGGTGCAGGTCTTTGGCGACGGCGAAAAAGCGGTGCATCTGTTTGAGCGCGACTGCTCGTTGCAGCGGCGCCATCAGAAGGTCATCGAAGAGGCTCCCGCGCCCGGCATGACGCCGGAGATGCGTGAAGCGATGGGCCAGGCCGGCGTGCGCGCGGCCGAAGCCATCGGCTACAAGGGCGCTGGCACGGTGGAATTCATCGTCGACGGCTCCGACGGGCTGCGCCCCGACGGCTTTTGGTTCATGGAAATGAACACCCGCCTGCAGGTGGAGCATCCGGTGACCGAGCTGATCACCGGTGTCGATCTGGTGGACTGGCAGCTGCGCGTTGCTTCGGGCGAGAGCCTCCCTGCCAAGCAGGAGGACCTCACCATCACCGGCCATGCGTTTGAGGCGCGGCTTTATGCAGAAGACGTGCCAAAGGGCTTCCTTCCGGCGACAGGCACGCTCACGCATTTGTCTTTCCCGGCTGAGTGCCGCGCCGACAGCGGCGTCAGGGCAGGGGACACCATCAGCCCCTGGTACGACCCGATGATCTCCAAGGTGATCGTGCACGGCTCCACCCGCAAGGTGGCGCTGTCGCGGCTGGCGCGCGCGCTGGAGGATACTGAGGTCGGCGGCACGGTCACCAACCTGGCGTTCCTTGGCGCGCTGGCGGCGCACAAGGAGTTTGCCAACGGCGACGTGGACACCGGATTGATCGCCCGCGATCTGGACGCTCTGGTGGCCGCGCCGGAGGTGGAGCTGCGCCACAAGGCGGCGGCGGGCATGGTGGCGCTGGACCTGGCGGGGGCTGCGGCGCACACTGGCTTCAGCCTTTGGGCACCGCTGCACCGGGCTGTTACCCTGTCGCATGCGGGCGAAGAGTTCACCGCCGATGTGCAGGTGGACGGGCCTGACCGGCAGCTGTGGACCATTGGCGGCGAAACCGTCGTGGCGGAGCGCAGCCAGGGCCAATGGCGCATCGGCGAGCGCCGGATGCCAACCGTTTCGCAATCCGGAGCGCTGATCACCGTGCATGATGCCTACGGGCTGGAGTTCACCGTGGTGGACCCGCTGGACCGCGCAGCCGCAGCCGGTGGCGACATGAACGTGGTCGAGGCGCCGATGCCAGGCCTGGTCAAGGCGGTATTTGCCGAAGCGGGCCAGGCGGTGAAGGAGGGCGACCGGCTTGCCGTTCTGGAAGCCATGAAGATGGAGCACTCGCTGCTGGCCGCCCGCGATGGGGTTGTGGCCGAGGTTCTGGCCTCTGCCGGTGATCAGGTCGAGGCCGGCGCCGCGCTGGTGCGGCTGGAAGACGAGGATAGCTGATCCGGATCTGCAGGCGGTGTGAGTGCCGCCCTGGCAGCAGTTTGAGTATTTTTTGGAAAGATGAAGCCAGAGGGGCGTTCCATGAGCGAATTTGCCGAGATCTTCGAGGTGGGCCCGCGTGACGGGCTGCAGAACGAAAAGCGCGAAATCCCGGTGGCCGAGAAGGTGGCGCTGACCGACTGCCTGTCGCGCGCCGGGTTCAAGCGCATCGAGGTAGCGAGCTTTGTGTCGCCCAAATGGGTGCCGCAGATGGCGGGCTCTGGCGAGGTGCTGGCGGGCATCACCCGGGCCGAAGGGGTGCGGTATGCGGCGCTGACCCCCAACATGCGCGGGTTTGAGGATGCGGTGGCGGCAAGGGCGGATGAGATCGCCGTCTTTGCCTCGGCGTCCGAAGGCTTTTCCAAGGCCAACATCAACGCCACCATCGAGGAAAGCATCACCCGCTTTCTGCCCATTCTGGAGGCCGCAAAGAACATCGGCCTGCCGGTGCGGGGCTATGTCTCCTGCGTGACGGATTGCCCGTTTGACGGGCCGACCCCGCCGCAGAAGGTGGCGGAGGTGGCGCACCGGCTGTTCGACCTGGGTTGCTATGAGATCTCGCTGGGCGACACCATCGGGCAAGGCACGCCGGAAACGATCTCGGCGATGCTGCGGGCCGTGGTCCAGCAGGTCCCGGCCGGGCGGCTTGCCGGTCATTATCATGACACTGCGGGGCGGGCGCTGGACAATATCGAAGCCTCGCTGGAGCTTGGCGTGCGGGTGTTTGATGCCGCCGTGGGCGGCCTCGGCGGCTGCCCCTATGCGCCGGGGGCCGCGGGCAACGTGGCTACCGAAGCGGTGCACAAGCGCCTGACGGATTTGGGCTATGATACCGGGCTGGACGCGGATGTGCTGGCCGAAGCCGCCGCGATGGCCCGCGCCATGCGCGGCCTGCAGTAAGATTTCAGCGGAGAAGCAAGATGTTTGAAACGATCACCCTGGACACCGACGCCCGCGGCGTCTGCACCCTGACGCTGAACCGCCCGGACAAGCACAACGCGATGTCCGGCCAGATGCTGCAGGAGCTGACCCTGGCGGCCAAGCGGCTGGCGTCGGACGAAACCGTGCGCGTGGTGGTGCTGACCGGTGCGGGTAAGAGCTTTTGCGCGGGCGGCGACCTGGGCTGGATGCGCCAGCAGATGGATGCGGATGCCGAAACCCGCGGCCGCGAGGCGCGGGTGCTGGCAGAGATGCTGATGGCGCTCAACACCCTGCCCAAGCCGGTGATCGGCGCGCTGCAGGGCAATGCCTTTGGCGGCGGCGTCGGCATGGCCTCGGTCTGCGATGTGGCGATCGGCGCGGATCATCTGAAGATGGGCCTGACCGAAACCAAGCTGGGGCTGATTCCCGCCACCATCGGCCCCTATGTGATTGCCCGCATGGGCGAGGCCAAGGCGCGCCGCGTGTTCATGTCGGCGCGGCTGTTCGGCGCGGACGAGGCGGTGGAGCTTGGCCTGCTGGCCAAGGCAGTGCCGGCGGACCAGCTGGCTGAGGCAGTCGAGGCGGAGGTTTCCCCCTATCTGAACTGCGCGCCGGGGGCCGTGGCGGCCGCCAAGCAACTGGCCCGCGACCTTGGGCCAAGGCTGGATGATGCGGTGATCGACCACACGATTGAGGCGCTTGTGGAGCGCTGGGAAGGCGAGGAAGCCCGTGAGGGCATCAGCGCTTTCTTCGAGAAGCGCAAGCCAGGCTGGCAGGTCTGAAAAACCGGCATCTTCGACTCACTTTTGAAGGGCGGCTGCAACTTTCGTTGCGGCCGCTTTTCTTATGAAATCACTAAGAGATTACAGACATGTTGCGGCAGTGCTTTTTCCTGTCACAAACCCCCGATGATTAACCTTGCCTTAGTTGACGCTGTAGGGGCGGAGGGGTAGACACGGTCCAAATCAACACGCCAATTGACGTCGCGCGGGAAACCGCCGGGGAAAGGAGCTGCTCTTGGAAGAGATGTTGAGGGAATACCTGCCGATCCTGGTCTTCCTGGCCGTCGCGGCAGGATTGGGGATTGTCCTCATCCTGGCAGCCGTTGTGCTGGCGGTCCGCAACCCGGACCCGGAGAAGGTCAGCGCCTATGAATGCGGTTTCAACGCTTTCGACGATGCCCGTATGAAATTCGATGTCCGGTTCTATCTGGTGTCGATTCTCTTCATTATTTTCGACTTGGAAATCGCTTTCCTGTTTCCCTGGGCCGTCGGTTTCAAGGACATCAGCGACACCGGCTTCTGGTCGATGATGGTGTTCCTGGGCGTGCTGACCATCGGATTCGCCTATGAGTGGAAGAAAGGGGCCCTGGAATGGCAGTGATGACCGGAGCCAACACCGCCGGTGTGGACAAGGAAGTTGTCACCCGGGCCCTGAATGCCGAGCTTCAGGACAAGGGCTTCCTGCTCACCTCAGCCGAGGACATCATCAACTGGGCGCGCACCGGCTCCTTGCACTGGATGACCTTCGGCCTCGCGTGCTGTGCGGTGGAGATGATGCACACCTCGATGCCGCGCTATGACGCCGAACGTTTCGGCATCGCGCCGCGCGCCTCCCCGCGCCAGTCCGACGTGATGATTGTCGCGGGCACTCTCACCAACAAGATGGCGCCGGCCCTGCGCAAGGTCTACGACCAGATGCCCGAGCCGCGTTATGTGATCTCGATGGGCTCCTGCGCCAATGGCGGCGGTTATTACCACTACAGCTATTCGGTTGTGCGCGGCTGCGACCGGGTTGTGCCGGTCGACGTCTATGTGCCCGGCTGCCCGCCGACCGCCGAGGCGCTGCTTTATGGCCTGATGCAGCTGCAGCGCAAGATCCGCCGCACCGGCACCCTGGTGCGCTAAGGAGGGCGGAACAGATATGACTGAAGCACTGAAAGAGCTTGGCGCCCAGATCGAGGCCAAACGCCCCGATTGCGTGGTGGCCTGGGATGTGTCCTTTGGCGAGCTGAACCTCGACGTCACGCCCTCGAATATCGCCGGCCTGGTGGAATTCCTGAAATCGGACGCCAACTGCAAGTTTTCAACCCTGGTGGACATCACTGCGGTGGATTACCCGGCGCGGGCCAAGCGGTTCGATGTGGTCTACCACTTTCTGTCGATGTACCGGAACCAGCGCATCCGCCTGCGCGCCGCCGTGCGCGAGGATGAGATGGTGCCTTCGATCGTGAACGTGCACCCCTCGGCCAACTGGTTTGAGCGGGAAGTCTACGACATGTTCGGCATCCTGTTCTCCGGCCACCCGGACCTGCGCCGGATCCTGACCGACTACGGCTTCCGCGGCTACCCGCTGCGCAAGGATTTCCCGACCACCGGTTATACCGAAGTCCGCTATGACGACGCCCAGAAGCGCGTGGTGTATGAGCCGGTGAAGCTGGTGCAGGAGTACCGCCAGTTCGATTTCATGTCCCCGTGGGAAGGTGCTGAATACATCCTGCCCGGCGACGAGAAGGAGGGGGCGCAATGATGGACGGCTCCAAATTTGACGACGGCAGCGTCGACGCGCTGAGCGGCGAGCAGAAGATCCGCAACTTCAACATTAACTTCGGCCCGCAGCACCCTGCGGCGCATGGGGTTTTGCGTCTGGTGCTGGAGCTTGACGGCGAGGTTGTCGAGCGCTGCGACCCGCATATCGGCCTGTTGCACCGCGGCACCGAAAAGCTGATGGAAAGCCGAACCTACCTGCAGAACCTGCCGTATTTCGACCGCCTCGACTATGTGGCGCCGATGAATCAGGAACATGCCTGGTGCCTGGCCATTGAGAAACTGACCGGCACCGAGGTGCCGCGCCGCGGCCAGCTGATCCGGGTGCTCTACTCGGAAATCGGCCGGGTGCTGAACCACCTCCTCAACGTCACAACGCAGGCGATGGACGTCGGCGCGCTGACCCCGCCGCTGTGGGGCTTTGAGGAACGCGAAAAGCTGATGATTTTCTATGAGCGGGCCTGCGGCGCGCGCTTGCACGCGGCCTACTTCCGCCCCGGCGGCGTGCATCAGGACCTGCCGGATGAGCTCTTGGACGATATCGACCTCTGGGCGATGGAATTCCCCAAGGTTCTGGACGACATCGACGGCCTCTTGACCGAAAACCGCATCTTCAAGCAGCGCAACTGCGACATCGGTGTGGTGACCGAGAAAGATATCCAGGAATACGGCTTCTCCGGCGTCATGGTGCGCGGTTCCGGCCTGGCTTGGGACCTGCGCCGCGCGCAGCCCTATGAATGCTATGACGAGTTCGAGTTCCAGGTGCCGATCGGCAAGAACGGGGACTGCTACGACCGCTATCTCTGCCGCATGGAAGAAATGCGCCAGTCGACCTCGATCATCCGCCAGGCGATTGCCAAGCTGCGCGAAGCCACCGGCGACGTGCTGGCCCGCGGCAAGCTGACCCCTCCCAAGAGGACCGATATGAAGACCTCGATGGAAAGCCTGATCCACCATTTCAAGCTGTACACCGAAGGCTTCCACGTTCCGGCGGGCGAGGTTTATGCCGCCGTCGAAGCGCCCAAGGGCGAGTTCGGCGTCTATCTGGTGGCGGACGGGTCCAACAAGCCCTACCGCTCCAAGATCCGCGCGCCGGGCTTCCTGCACCTGCAGGCGATGGACCACGTTGCCAAGGGTCACCAGCTGGCCGACGTCGCCGCCATCATCGGCACCATGGACGTCGTGTTCGGGGAGATTGACCGTTGAGCCAGTCCCCGCTGTTTCATCTTTCTGAAAATACTCCCGCCGGAGGCTTCCGCGCGGGCAACACCCAGCAAAAGGTGATCTGATGCTGCGCCGCCTCCACTCAGAACAACCCGACAGCTTTGCCTTCACCCCGGCCAACCAGGCCTGGGCCGAGGCGCAGATCACCAAATACCCTGAAGGGCGCCAGGCCTCGGCGGTCATTCCGCTTTTGTGGCGCGCGCAGGAGCAGGAAGGCTGGGTCACCAAACCGGCCATCGAAGCCATCGCTGACATGCTCGGCATGGCTTATATCCGGGTGCTGGAGGTTGCCTCCTTCTACTTCATGTTCCAGCTGCAACCGACCGGTTCCGTTGCCAATATCCAGATCTGCGGCACCACCTCCTGCATGATTTGCGGCGCCGAGGACCTGGTTGCGGTCTGCAAGGAAAAGATTGCCGAGAAGCCGCACACCCTGTCGGCGGACGGCAAGTTCACCTGGGAAGAGGTCGAGTGCCTTGGCGCCTGCACCAACGCCCCGATGGCGCAGATCGGCAAGGACTACTACGAGGACCTGACCGTCGAGAGCTTCACCAAGCTGCTGGACGATCTGGCCGCGGGCACGGACGTCACGCCCGGCCCGCAGAACGGCCGCTACGCGGCAGAGCCGAAGTCGGGCCTCACCACACTGACTGACTTCGACAGCGGCAAGACGCAGTACAATGCCTCGGTGCAGCTGGCGGTGGACATCAAGGACGGCGTCAAGCGCATTCAGGGCGATGAGGTGCCGCTGCTGACCCCGTGGATCGGCAAAGACGGCACCGTTGCCGGCCGCGCCGCCGAGGGCCAGCCGCCCAAGGCGCCCGAAGCCCCGGTTCCCGCGGCCCGGCAATCGGAAGCGGTTAAGACTGCCCCGTCGAAAAAATCCGACGCGGCTGAACCTGCCTCGCCTGAGGGGGCCGCAGCCAAGGCAACCGAGGAAAGCGAGCCGGAGCTTCTGAAGGAAGCCCGCGGCGGCCTGGCCGACGACCTCAAGATGCTGAAGGGCGTTGGCCCCAAACTGGAGGCAAAGCTGAATGAGCTTGGCTTCTTCCACTTTGATCAGATCGCCGACTGGACCGAGGAGGAGATCGCCTGGGTCGATTCCCGTCTGCAGTTCCGGGGCCGGATCACCCGCGATGGCTGGGTCGAACAGGCGAAACGGCTGCAAGTGGGCGATGAGACCGAATTCGCCAGACGTGCCAAAGAAACGCACATCTACGGCGACGACGAATAATCACGCCGCGGCCCCTGCGGGCCGGGCTTGGGTGATAGGGAACAGATGAACAAGGAGCAGGACCAGGCCATTGCAGCAAAGGGCCGGCATATCGCGCTTGTGATTGCCGGGACCATCTCGCTGTGGATCGTCCTGTCGCTGTTCATCGGCCCCATGCTGGGGCTGCCGGGGCGCTTTGCGCTGCTGTTCGACTTCGCCGCGCTGGCGGGCATGATCTATGCCCTGGTCAACATATTTCAACTCTGGCGCATGCGCCGGGACAGCCAAAGGTAGGCACACATGCTGAAGGATCAGGACCGGATCTTTACCAACCTTTACGGGATGCACGAGCGCACGCTGGCGGGCGCCAAGGCGCGCGGACATTGGGATGGCACCGCGGGGCTGATCGAAAAGGGCCGCGACTGGATCATTCAGACCATGAAGGACAGCGGTCTGCGCGGCCGCGGCGGTGCGGGCTTCCCGACCGGCCTCAAGTGGTCCTTCATGCCCAAGGAAAGCGACGGCCGTCCGGCGTATCTGGTTGTGAACGCCGATGAATCGGAGCCCGGCACCTGCAAGGACCGCGAAATCATGCGCCACGATCCGCACACGCTGATCGAGGGCTGTCTGATCGCCTCTTTCGCGATGAACGCGCACACCTGCTACATCTACCTGCGCGGCGAATACATCCGCGAGCGCGAGGCGCTGCAGGCGGCGATTGACGAAGCCTACGGCCAGGGCCTGTTGGGCAAGAACGCGGCCGGGTCCGGCTGGGACTTCGACATCTTCCTGCACCATGGGGCAGGGGCCTATATCTGCGGCGAGGAAACCGCCCTGATTGAGAGCCTGGAAGGCAAGAAGGGCATGCCCCGGATGAAGCCGCCGTTCCCGGCTGGCGCGGGTCTTTACGGCTGCCCGACCACCGTGAACAACGTTGAATCCATCGCCGTCGTGCCGACCATCCTGCGCCGCGGCGCCGACTGGTTCGCGGGCTTCGGCCGCCAGAACAACGCGGGCACCAAGCTGTTTGCGATTTCCGGCCACGTCAACAACCCCTGTGTTGTCGAAGAAGCGATGTCGATCTCCTTTGAGGAGCTGATCGAGAAGCACTGCGGCGGCATCCGCGGCGGCTGGGACAACCTGCTGGCGGTGATCCCCGGCGGCTCCTCCGTCCCGTGCGTGCGCGGCGAGAACATGCGCGACGCGATCATGGACTTCGACTACCTGCGCGGCGAGTTGGGCTCCGGCCTCGGCACCGCCGCGGTGATCGTGATGGACAAGCAGACCGACATAATCAAGGCGATCTGGCGGCTGTCCAAGTTCTATAAGCACGAAAGCTGCGGCCAGTGCACGCCGTGCCGCGAAGGCACCGGCTGGATGATGCGCGTCATGGACCGCCTGGTGAAGGGCGAGGCTGAGCTGGAAGAGATCGACATGCTGTGGGACGTGACCAAGCAGGTCGAGGGCCACACCATTTGCGCCCTTGGCGATGCGGCGGCCTGGCCGATCCAGGGCCTGATCAAAAACTTCCGCGAGGAAATCGAAGACCGCATCAAGGCCCAGAAGGCGGGCCGCATGGGCGCGATGGCGGCGGAATAACTATTGATGGAAGCTTTCGCCGCATATTCCCACGCTCTGGCTGCGCTGGTGATCTTTACCCTGATCATCCTGGCACTGTCGCCGGTTTCGGCGCTGGCCAAGCAGAAGTCGGGCCTCGCTCCCGGGGCCACGCCAGATGAGGATTATGCGGACAAAGCCTACCGTCTGAACCGGGCCTATCTGAACGGCTGCGAGACGCTGCCGGCCTTCCTGACCGTGACGCTGGCGGCCATTCTGGCCGGTGCGGCGCCGTTCTGGGTGAACCTGCTGGCGTCGCTGGCGCTGGTGTCGCGGCTGATCATGATCGTTATCCATTTGCGCGGGTCCGGCAAACCGCATGGCGGGCTGCGGTCGGTTTTTTACGTGATTGGCTGGGCCTGCATGGCCGGCCTGGCACTTTTGACTTTGGTGGCAGTATTTTGAGCATTTTGAAAACATACCGGATGGCACTGCCGATGGCCTGCCTTGCAGCGGTAACGCTGGTCACGGCCTGCGGGACCTCCGTCAGCAACAGGGACCGGCTGCTGTACGACGGCGTGCCGTTCAAGGCCAAGACCAAGCCGGTCGACAAGAAGACAGACCCGGCCGCGTTCTACGTCGAAATCAAGGGCGCCGACCGCTCCGTCAAGGGCGCGCGTCAGGCGGCGCATCATGCCGGCACGAAATACTGCGTGGTCACTTATGGCTCTTCGAAAATCGCCTGGGCAACGGATCCCAGCGACGAGACAGCGCCGCTGACGCTGACCGATGGCCGCGCAACCTTCCAGGGAACCTGCACCCCGTGAGCGGATTTCCGGCATATCAGGGCCGAAAGGCCGGTCTGCTATTGAATAGCAGCGCCGCATGCCTGCGCATGGGGTCTTTCAAATTGAAGGAGTCCCCTGCCATGCGTGCATTGATCGCCGTTGTCCTGTCCACCTTTGTTGCCTTGCCTGCCGCGGCGCTGGCCAAGCCGTCGCTGCGCGACGTGCAGGAAATCGAAGACCCGCTGTTTGCCGTCGCCGTGGCCAAGGAAGTGTCCGACTACTGCGATGATATCTCCCCCCGCTACCTGAAAGGGCTGGGGGAGTTGCGCCGGCTCAAAGCGCGGGCAAACGCGCTGGGATACACGGACGCGGAAATCCGCGACTACATCGACTCTGATGCCGAAAAGGACCGGATGCGTGCCAAGGGAGAGAAGCTCCTGGCGCAGAACGGCGTGGATTACGGCAAACCGGAAACCTTCTGCGCCTATGGCCGCGCGGAAATCGAAAAGAACAGCGCGATCGGCGTGTTACTGAGGGCGAAATAGACCATGTCTGACCTCCGCAAGATCAACATTGACGGAACCGAGATCGAGGTGGATGGGGCGATGACCCTGATCCAGGCCTGTGAGGAGGCCGGTGTCGAGATCCCGCGCTTCTGCTATCACGAGCGGCTGTCCATTGCGGGCAACTGCCGCATGTGCCTGGTCGAAGTTGTGGGCGGCCCGCCGAAACCTGCCGCCTCCTGCGCGATGCAGGTCCGCGATCTGCGCCCCGGCCCCGAAGGCCAGGCGCCGCAGGTGAAGACCAACTCGCCGATGGTCAAGAAGGCCCGCGAAGGCGTGATGGAATTCATGCTGATCAACCACCCGCTGGATTGCCCGATCTGCGATCAGGGCGGCGAATGCGACCTGCAGGACCAGGCGATGGCCTATGGCGTGGATTTCTCCCGCTTCCGCGAGCCCAAGCGCGCGGTGGACGATCTGGATCTGGGGCCGCTGGTCGGCACCGCAATGACCCGCTGCATCTCCTGCACCCGCTGCGTGCGCTTCACGACTGAGGTCGCGGGCATCACCCAGATGGGCCAGACCGGGCGCGGCGAGGATGCGGAGATCACCTCCTACCTGAACGAAACCCTGCAATCGAACTTGCAGGGCAACATCATCGACCTGTGCCCGGTGGGCGCTCTGACGTCCAAGCCCTATGCCTTCACCGCACGGCCCTGGGAACTGACCAAGACCGAAACCATCGACGTGATGGACGCGCTGGGATCGAACATCCGCGTCGACACCAAGGGCCGCGAAGTGATGCGCATCCTGCCGCGCAACCACGACGGCGTGAACGAGGAGTGGATCAGCGACAAGACCCGCTTCGTCTGGGACGGCCTGCGCCGCCAGCGCCTCGACCGCCCCTATGTGCGCGTCGATGGCAAGCTGAAGCCTGCCACCTGGCCGGAAGCTCTGGCCGCTGCGGCGAACGCCATGAAGGGCAAGAAGGTTGCGGGCCTGATCGGCGACCTGGTCCCGGTTGAGGCGGCCTTTGCCCTGAAACAGCTTGTCGAGGGCTTGGGAGGCAAGGTGGAATGCCGCACCGACAACGCCCGACTGCCGATCGGCAACCGCGCAGGTTACGCCGGCACCGCCACGATTGAGGACATCGACAGCGCCAAGTTCATCCAGCTGATCGGCACCAACCCGCGCGACGAGGCGCCGGTGCTGAACGCCCGCATCCGCAAGGCATGGCTGAACGGCGCGCAAGTGGGCCTGGTCGGCCAGCCGGCAGACCTGACCTATGACTACACGCACGTGGGCACCGACCGTGCCGCGCTGGAAAGCCTGCTGAACAAGGACTACGGCGCCGTCACGGACGCGCCGTCCCTCGTGATCGTGGGGCAGGGTGCCCTGCGCGAGGCCGACGGCCTGGCGGTTCTGGCCGCCGCGCAGAAGCTGGCCGCAGACACCGGTTCCAAGCTGCTGGTGCTGCACACCGCCGCCTCCCGCGTGGGTGCAATGGACATCGGCGCTGTGACCGAAGGCGGCATGGCAGCGGCCATCGACGGGGCCGAGGTGATCTATAACCTCGGCGCCGATGAGGTCGAAATCGACGCAGGCGCCTTTGTGATCTATCAGGGCTCCCACGGCGACCGCGGCGCGCACCGCGCCGACGTGATCCTGCCGGGCGCCGCCTACACCGAGGAAAACGGCCTGTTCGTGAACACAGAAGGCCGTCCGCAGCTGGCGATGCGTGCGAGCTTTGCACCGGGTGAGGCCAAGGAAAACTGGGCTATTCTGCGTGCTCTCAGCGCCGAAGCGGATGCCAAGCTCGGCTATGACTCGCTGGCTCAGCTGCGCCAGGCCCTGGTGGCCGAGGTGCCGCATCTTGCCCGGATTGACGAAGTGGCCGAAAAGGACGGCGAGCCGCTGGAACAGGACAAGCTCGGTAAGGCTGACTTCCTGCCCGCGATCAAGGACTTCTACCTGACTAACCCGATTGCCCGCGCCTCAACGCTGATGGCAGAGCTGTCGGCAGGCGTGAAAGCCCGCGCAACCGGGAAGCTGGCCGCCGAATGATCCGTCTTGCCCTCATAACGCCTGTTCTGCTGGCCGCCTGTGCAATGGCGCCCGGCACTGAAGGCGTGCGGCCTGCCCCGGTGTATGAAGGGGTGGAAACCAGCCTGCTGGAGGGCGACCTGGTTCAGTTTCACGTCTCCATGCGCGGCGCGGCCGTGCAGGAAGATCTCGACAATTATGCGGAATGTGCCGCCGCGCAATACGCGCTGATCCGGGGTTATGGATTTGCGCGCCATGTGCGCACAACAATGAAACAGGCAGGGGGCAGCCGGACCGCTGATGCGGTCTATCTGATTTCGCCCTCTCTGCCGCGCGGCCTGCGCACCATCGACGCCGAAGTCGTGGTCGCGGATTGCGCGGCGAACGGAATACCCACGGTGTGAGGACCTATGGCTGATTTCTTTAACACTCCAGGCGGCATCGCTGTTCTGATCCTGGCGCAAGTGCTTGCAGTTGTTGCCTTTGTGATGATCTCGCTCCTGTTCCTCGTCTACGGGGACCGCAAGATCTGGGCCGCGGTCCAGATGCGCCGGGGCCCGAACGTGGTGGGCGTCTACGGCCTGCTGCAATCGGTGGCCGATGCGCTGAAATATGTGGTCAAGGAAGTGGTGATCCCGGCCGGCGCCGACCGCACCGTCTTTATCCTGGCGCCGATGACCTCCTTCGTGCTGGCGATGATCGCCTGGGCGGTGATCCCGTTCAACGACGGCTGGGTGCTCTCTGACATCAACGTCGCCATCCTCTATGTCTTCGCGGTGTCTTCGCTGGAAGTTTACGGCGTGATCATGGGCGGCTGGGCGTCGAACTCGAAATACCCGTTCCTGGGCTCGTTGCGCTCCGCGGCGCAGATGATCTCCTACGAGGTCTCCATCGGTCTGATCATCATCGGCGTGATCATCTCCACCGGTTCGATGAACTTTGGCGACATTGTACGTGCGCAGGACGGCGATCTGGGCCTTTTGAACTGGTATTGGATCCCGCATTTCCCGATGGTCTTCCTGTTCTTCATCTCGGCACTGGCAGAGACCAACCGGCCGCCGTTTGACCTGCCCGAAGCGGAATCGGAACTGGTTGCGGGCTACCAGGTGGAATACTCGGCCACGCCGTTCCTGCTGTTCATGGCCGGGGAATACATCGCCATCTTCCTGATGTGCGCGCTGACCACCCTGCTGTTCTTCGGCGGCTGGCTGTCCCCGATCCCGGGCCTGCCGGATGGCGTGCTGTGGATGGTCGGCAAAATGGCGTTCTTCTTCTTCCTCTTCGCGATGGTAAAGGCGATCACCCCGCGCTACCGCTACGACCAACTGATGCGCCTGGGCTGGAAAGTGTTCCTGCCGTTCTCGCTGGCCTGGGTGGTCTTCGTATCCTTTGCTGCAAAATTTGACTGGTTCTGGGGCATCTTCGCCCGCTGGACCGTGGGAGGCTGACCGATGGCAAACATCGACTACACCCGCGCCGCCAAATACTTCCTGCTGCAGGATTTCTGGGTCGGCTTCAAACTGGGGCTGAAGTATTTTTTCGCGCCCAAGGCCACCTTGAACTACCCGCACGAGAAGGGGCCGCTGTCGCCGCGCTTCCGCGGCGAGCACGCGCTGCGCCGCTACCCGAATGGAGAGGAGCGCTGCATTGCCTGCAAGCTGTGCGAGGCGATCTGCCCGGCGCAGGCGATCACCATCGACGCGGAACCGCGCGAGGACGGCAGCCGCCGCACCACGCGCTATGACATCGACATGACCAAATGCATCTACTGCGGCTTCTGTCAGGAAGCCTGCCCGGTGGACGCGATTGTCGAAGGCCCGAACTTCGAGTTCGCCACCGAGACCCGCGAGGAGCTGTTCTACGACAAGGAGAAACTCCTGGCCAACGGCGAGCGCTGGGAAGCCGAGATTGCCCGCAACCTGGAAATCGACGCACCGTACCGATGAAATTGCCAGGCAAAAGTTTTCTGAAAACTTTTGCCAAGACTTTTCAGAAAAGTCTTGGACCGGAGGAAAAGACGTGACCAAGCCGCCGCCCAATCCGTTTGAGGCCATGATGGAACAGATGCAGGCCCAGGCCCAGCAGATGGCCAAGGCGTTCAACCCGGCGCTGGAGAACTTCTCGCCCTCCGAGGCCTTCAAGGAGTTCGAGGCGCTGTGGCCCACCATGCCCAAAGAGGTCATGGAAATGATGTTCGGCAACACCGTCAACAAGGACGGGCTGGATGCCAAGACCCGGCTGCTGCTGACGCTGGCCGGGCTGACTTGCCAGGGCGCGCAGGCTGACTCGGCGGTGCGCCAGACCGTGCGCCATGCCTTGGAAGCCGGCGCCAAGAAACAAGAGATCGTGGAAACGATCGGACAGATGTCGGTTTTTGCCGGCATTCCGGCCATGAACCGGGCGCTGGATCTGGCGCAGACGGTCATGGACGACAACAAGGACGATGAGAAATGAGCGTTTTTGCCTTCTACCTCTTCGCCATCAGCGCCATCACCGGCGGGCTGTTCACCGTGATCAGCCGCCAGCCGGTGCATTCGGTGCTGTGGCTGATCCTGGCTTTCCTTTCCTCGGCCGGGCTGTTTGTGCTGCTGGGGGCGGAGTTCGTCGCCATGCTGCTGGTCATCGTCTATGTGGGCGCGGTCGCGGTGCTGTTCCTGTTTGTGGTGATGATGCTGGATGTGGATTTTGCCGAGTTGAAGGCGGAGATGGCCAAGTACATGCCGCTCGCCTTGCTGATCGGCCTGGTGATCCTGATGCAGTTCGTGATGGCCTTCGGCGTCTGGGAAACCGCGCACAAGGCGCCTGAGCTGCTGGCCAATCCGGTGCCTGCGGACCGCCACAACACCGAGGCGCTCGGCCTCATCATCTATGATCAATATTTCCTTCTGTTCCAGCTGGCGGGCCTGATCCTGCTGGTGGCGATGATCGGCGCGATCGTGCTGACCCTGCGCCACCGCACAGACGTAAAGCGCCAGGACGTGGTTGCGCAGATGATGCGCGACCCGGCTGCCGCGATGGAGCTCAAGGACGTGAAACCGGGGCAGGGGCTGTGATCCAATGATTGGACTTGAACATTATCTGACCGTCGCGGCGACGCTGTTCGTTATCGGCATTTTCGGGCTCTTCCTGAACCGCAAGAACGTGATCATCCTCCTGATGAGCATCGAACTGATGCTGTTGGCGGTGAACATCAACCTGGTCGCATTCTCCAGTTTCCTGGGCGATCTGGTGGGGCAGGTCTTTACCCTGTTCGTGCTGACCGTGGCTGCGGCTGAGGCCGCCATCGGCCTTGCGATCCTGGTCTGCTTCTTCCGCAACCGCGGCACCATCGCCGTCGAAGACGTCAACGTGATGAAGGGCTAAAGAAACATGGAAACCATCCTCCTCTTTGCCCCGCTGGTGGGGGCCGTGATCTGCGGCTTCGGCCACAAGATGATCGGCGAGAAAGCCGCCACTGTGACGGCTACGGCGCTCTTATTCCTGTCGGCGCTGCTCAGCTGGATCGTCTTCCTGTCCTTTGACGGGGTGACCCAGAACATCGAGATCTTCCGCTGGATCGAAAGCGGCTCGCTGTCGACCTCCTGGGCGATCCGGCTGGACCGGCTGACCGCGATCATGCTGATCGTGATCACCACGGTGTCCTCGCTCGTGCACCTTTACTCCTTCGGGTACATGGACCATGACCCGCAGTGGAAAGAGGGCGAGAGCTATAAGCCGCGCTTCTTTGCCTACCTGTCGTTCTTCACCTTCGCGATGCTGATGCTGGTGACCTCCGACAACCTGGTGCAGATGTTCTTCGGCTGGGAAGGCGTGGGCGTTGCCTCCTACCTGCTGATCGGCTTTTACTACCGCAAGCCTTCGGCGAATGCCGCGGCGATGAAGGCGTTTATCGTCAACCGGGTTGGCGACTTCGGCTTTGCGCTGGGGATCTTCGGTCTGTTCTTCCTGACAGACAGCATCAACCTGGCAGACATCTTTGCCGCGGCGCCGACGCTTGCGGAAACTCAAGTGTCCTTCCTGTGGACTGAATGGAACGCGGCAAACCTGATTGCCTTCCTGCTGTTTGTCGGTGCGATGGGCAAATCGGCGCAGCTCTTGCTGCACACCTGGCTGCCGGACGCGATGGAAGGCCCGACACCGGTGTCGGCGCTGATCCACGCCGCAACCATGGTGACCGCGGGCGTGTTCCTGGTCTGCCGCATGTCGCCGCTGATCGAGTTCGCGCCAGAGGCCGCGGCCTTCATCACCGTTCTTGGCGCTGCGACCGCGTTCTTCGCGGCAACCGTCGGGCTTGTGCAGAACGACATCAAGCGCGTGATCGCCTATTCGACCTGCTCGCAGCTGGGCTACATGTTCGTGGCCGCAGGCGTCGGCATGTATTCCGCCGCCATGTTCCACCTGTTCACCCACGCCTTCTTCAAGGCGATGCTGTTTCTGGGCGCCGGTTCGGTGATCCACGCGATGCATCACGAGCAGGACATGCGGAACTATGGCGCGCTGCGCAAAAAGATCCCCTATACCTTCTGGGCGATGATGATCGGCACGCTGGCGATTACCGGTGTGGGTGTCCCGCTCAGCGGCTGGGTTGGCTTTGCCGGTTTCGTGTCCAAGGACGCGATCATCGAAAGCGCCTATGCAGGCGGTTCTATGTTCGGCTTCTGGGCGCTGGTGATCGCGGCCTTCATGACCTCCTTCTACTCCTGGCGCCTGATCTTCATGACCTTTTACGGCGAGGCCCGCGGTGACAAGCACACCCACGACCACGCCCATGAAAGCCCCTGGACCATGCTGGTGCCGCTGGGCGTGCTGGCCGTTGGCTCGGTCACCGCAGGCATGATCTGGTACAGCAGCTTCTTCGGCCACGCCGATCAGGTCGGCAAGTTCTATGGCATCCCGGTGGCCGAAGCTTCTGCTGCCGCACATGGCGAAGAGGCAGGTCAAGGCGAGGAAGCCGCGCATGGCGAAGAGGCTGCACACGGCGAGGACGCCGGCCACGGCGAAGCCGCGGCAGCGGGCGAGCACCACTATGTGTTTGCCGGCCAGCCGGGCGAGGGTGCGCTGTACATCGCACCGGACAACCACATCCTGGAAGACGCGCATGCAGCGCCGAAATGGGTGAAACTGTCCCCGTTCATGGCGATGTTGGGCGGCTTGGTGCTGGCGCTGTGGTTCTACATCTGGAACCCGTCGCTGCCGAAACGCCTGGCTGAACAGCAGCGTCCGCTGTACTTGTTCCTGCTGAACAAGTGGTACTTTGACGAGATCTATAATGTGATCTTTGTGAAGCCCGCTCTGGCAATCGGACGCTTCTTCTGGAAGCGCGGCGACGGCGGCACCATCGACGGCTTCCTCAATGGCCTGGCCATGGGTGTCGTGCCCTTCTTTACCCGCCTCGCGGGCCGGGCACAGTCCGGTTACATCTTTACTTATGCCTTCTGGATGGTGCTGGGCATCGCAGCCCTGGTCACCTGGATGTCGATCGGCGGAGGAGCGCACTGATGGACAATCTCCTTTCTATTGTCACCTTCATTCCGGCGCTCGCGGCGGCCATCCTGGCCCTGTTCCTGCGCGGCGAGGATAAGGCGGCGCAGCGCAACGCCAAGTTTGTTGCGCTTTTTGCCACCACGATCACCTTCCTGGTGAGCCTTGGCATCTATTTCGAGTTCGATCCCGCCAATACCGGCTTCCAGTTTGTCGAGGACCGGGAGTGGATCTTTGGCCTCAAGTACAAGATGGGTGTAGACGGCATCTCGGTTCTGTTCGTGATGCTGACCACCTTCATCATGCCGCTGACCATCCTGGCCAGCTGGTCGGTCACGGACCGGGTGAAGGAATACATGGTGGCCTTCCTGCTGCTGGAGACGCTGATGCTGGGCGTCTTCATGGCGCTGGACCTGGTGCTGTTCTACCTGTTCTTCGAGGCGGGCCTCATTCCGATGTTCCTGATCATCGGCATCTGGGGCGGCAAGGAGCGGATCTACGCATCCTTCAAGTTCTTCCTCTATACCTTCTTCGGGTCGGTTCTGATGCTGGTGGCGATGGTGTTCATGTATGTGGATGCCGGCACCACCGATATTGAGACCCTGCTGACCCACAACTTCTCTGCGGCGTCGTTCGACGTGCTGGGCGTCCACATAGTGGGCGGCGCGCAGACGCTGATGTTCCTGGCGTTCTTTGCCTCCTTCGCGGTGAAGATGCCGATGTGGCCGGTGCACACCTGGCTGCCGGACGCACACGTGCAGGCGCCGACCGCGGGGTCCGTGGTGCTGGCGGCGATCCTCTTGAAGATGGGCGGCTACGGCTTCCTGCGCTTCAGCTTGCCGATGTTCCCGGTGGGCGCGGACGTGATGACCGATGTGGTCCTGTGGATGTCGGCCATCGCCGTCGTCTACACCTCGCTGGTGGCGATGGTGCAGGAAGACATGAAAAAGCTGATCGCCTATTCCTCGGTTGCGCATATGGGCTTTGTCACCATGGGCATCTTTGCCGCCAACCAGCAGGGCATCGACGGCGCCATCTTCCAGATGCTGTCGCACGGCTTCATCTCCGCCGCGCTCTTCCTTTGCGTCGGCGTGATTTATGACCGGATGCACACCCGCGACATCGACGCCTACGGCGGCCTGGTGATCCGGATGCCGGCCTATGCGCTGGTGTTCATGTTCTTCACCATGGGCAACGTCGGCCTGCCGGGCACCTCGGGCTTCATCGGTGAATTTCTGACCCTGATGGGCGCCTTCCAGAAAAACACCTGGGTGACCGCGGTGGCGGCAACCGGCGTGATCTTCTCGGCCGGCTACGCGCTGTGGCTCTACCGCCGCGTGGTGTTCGGCGACCTGATCAAGGGCAGCCTGATGGGCATCAAGGACATGTCCGCGCGCGAGCGCTTCGTCTTTGCGCCGCTGGTTGCCATGACACTGATCCTGGGCGTCTATCCGGCAGTGGTCACCGACGTTATCGGTCCCTCGACCGAGGCGCTGATTGCAAACTTCAACCAGTCTCTGGCAGCGGCCGACACCTCGGCAGCCACCCAGATTGCTTCGCATTAAGGGAGCATCAGGCAGATGATCCAAGCTGATCTTACTGTAATCCTGCCAGAGATCGTTCTGGCGCTTTACGCCATGGCTGCGCTGATTGGCGCGGTCTACACCACCAAGGACAAGCTGGCGGCCCCGCTGGTCTGGAGCACGGCAGCACTGATGGCCGCGGTGGCATTCTGGATCGCCTCCAGCCCTGCGGGCACTCAGACCGCCTTTGGCGGCATGTTCATCGACGACGGCTTCTCGCGCTTTGCCAAAGTGGCGCTGCTTCTGGGCGCCGCTGCGGTGCTGCTGGTCGGGCAGGACTATATGGCCCGCCGCGGAATGCTGCGGTTCGAATACCCGATTCTGGTGGCACTGGCCGCCGTCGGCATGATGATGATGGTTTCCGCGGGCAACCTGATGTCCCTCTATATGGGGCTGGAGCTGCAGTCGCTGTCGCTTTACGTCGTCGCCGCCATGCGCCGCGACAGCGTCAAGTCGACCGAGGCGGGCCTCAAGTACTTCGTGCTGGGCGCGCTGTCCTCCGGCCTGCTGCTCTATGGCGCCTCGCTGGTCTACGGCTTTGCCGGCACCACCCAGTTCGCAGGCATCATCCAGGTGGCCGAGCAGGGCCATATGTCCATCGGCATGCTGTTCGGCCTGGTTTTCATGATCTCGGGTCTTGCGTTCAAGGTCTCGGCGGTGCCCTTCCACATGTGGACCCCGGACGTCTATGAAGGCTCGCCGACCCCGGTCACCGCCTTCTTTGCCACCGCGCCCAAGGTTGCGGCTATGGGCCTGTTTGCCCGCGTGCTGCACGACGCCTTCGGCGGCGCCATTGCCGACTGGCAGCAGATCATCGTGGTGCTGTCGGTGCTGTCGATGTTCCTGGGCGCCATCGCGGCGATCGGCCAGCGCGACATCAAACGCCTGATGGCGTTCTCTTCGATCGCCCATATGGGGTATGCGATGATCGGCCTGGCAGCGGGTACCGAAGCGGGCATCACCGCGATGCTGGTGTATCTCGCGATCTACGTCACCATGAACATCGGCACCTTCTCCTTCATCCTGATGCTGGAAAAGGATGGCAAGCCCGTCACCGACATCCTGGCCCTGAACCAGTTCGCCGCGCGCGAGCCGGGCAAGGCGCTGGCGGTGCTGATCCTGATGTTCTCGCTGGCCGGCGTGCCGCCGATGCTGGGCTTCTTTGCCAAGCTGGGCGTTTGGAAAGCCGGCGTCGACGCGGGCCTGATGGGGCTGGTCGTGGCCTCCGCAATCGCCTCGGTCATCGGTGCATTCTATTACATCCGGATTGTCTTCTACATGTACTTCGGCACTGGCGAGGACGATGTGGAGGCGAAGGGCTCGCCGGTGCTGACCGTAGCGCTGATGGCCTCAGCCGCGATGATGCTGGTCGGGCTGGTCTATCAGTTCGGTATCGACACTGCGGCGGCTGCTGCTGCAGCAACCCTTGTAAATTGATCTGCTTTTCAGGCAGGCTGAAAAGGCCCGGTCACGCGACCGGGCCTTTTCGCACTTTCGAGGAGCGCAGATGAGCTGGCCAGCAGGATATGGAAAACGGGTGCTTGCCGAGGTGGACAGCACCCTCAATGAGGCCGCCCGCATCGCCGGGGAACTGGCGGGGCCGGAGTGGATCCTGGCCCTGCGCCAGACGCAAGGAAGGGGCCGCCGCGGCCGCGACTGGAAAGACCCCAAGGGCAATTTCGCCGCCACCCTGGTAATGCGGCCTGAGGGCGCGCCGGACCTGGCGGCGCTGCGCAGCTTTGTCGCCGCATTGGCTGTTTACGACGCCTGCGTCGCGGTCACGGGCCGCAGCGAGGGCCTGTCGCTGAAGTGGCCCAACGACGTGCTGCTGAAGGGCGGCAAGCTGGCTGGCATTCTTTTGGAAAGCGCGGGCAACGGGCAGGGAGTCACCCACCTGTTTGTCGGCATCGGTGTGAACCTGGTGGAGACCCCGATGCAGGAATGGCTGGAACCCGGTGCGGTCTACCCGGTGTCGCTGCTGTCGGAGACCGGTGTGCAGGTCACGCCGGAAGAATTCCTGGAGGCCGTGGCCGAGGCGTTTGCCCGCTATGAACAGCAGTTCGCGACCTACGGCTTTGAGCCGATCCGCACCGAATGGCTGGCCCGCGCGGCCAAGCTGGGCGAGGTGATTACTGCCAAGACCGCGTCGTCAGAAACCGAGGGCACCTTTGAAACGGTGGACGCCAGCGGCAACCTTGTCCTAAACACCGCCAAGGGCCGCGTCAGCATCCCCGCGGCGGATATCTATTTCTAGGAAGGGGCAGCAATGCTTCTGGCAGTCGACTGCGGCAACACCAATACCGTTTTCTCGATCTACGACGGGGAGAAATTCGTCGGCATGTGGCGCACTGCCACCGACTGGCAGCGCACGGCTGATCAGTATTACGTCTGGCTGAACACGCTGATGCGGCTGCAGGGGATCGAGGCGGATATCACCGACATGATCATCTCCTCTACCGTGCCGCGCGTGGTGTTCAATCTGCGTGTGCTGGCGGACCGCTATTTCAACACGCGGCCCCTGGTGGTGGGCAAACCCGAGTGCCTTCTGCCCGTCGCAGTGCGGGTGGACGAAGGCACAGCCGTCGGCCCCGACCGGCTGGTCAACACGGTCTCCGGTTTCGATGCCCATGGCGGCAATCTGATCGTGGTGGACTTTGGCACCGCAACCACCTTTGACGTGGTGGCAGAGGACGGCGCCTATGTCGGCGGGGTGATCGCACCGGGCGTGAACCTCAGCCTGGAGGCGCTGCACCAGGCCGCCGCGGCGCTGCCCCATGTGGATATATCCAAACCTGAAAATGTCATCGGCACCAACACAGTGGCCTGCATGCAGTCCGGCGTGTTCTGGGGCTATGTCGGCCTCGTCCGCGAAATCTGCACCCGCATCAAGGCAGAGCGCGGCGTGCCCATGAAAGTGATCTCGACAGGCGGGCTGGCGCCTTTGTTCCAGCAATCTGCCGATCTGTTCGACGCATATGAGGACGATCTCACCATGCATGGGCTGCAGATCATCCATAAATACAACAAGGAAAATGGTACTGACGCATGAGCAGTGAAAGATTGATCTACCTGCCCCTCGGCGGGGCGGGTGAAATTGGCATGAACGCCTATGTCTATGGCTATGGCCCGCAGGGCCAGGAGCGGCTGGTCCTGGTTGACCTGGGCGTGACCTTCCCCGACATGGACACCACCCCGGGCGTGGACCTGATCATGCCGGACATGACCTGGCTCAAGGACCGCGCCGACAGGCTGGAGGGAATTTTCATCACCCACGGGCACGAGGACCACATCGGCGCCATCGCCCACATGTACGCGCATCTGAACGTGCCGGTCTACGCCCGCGCCTTTACTGCCAATCTGGCGCGCCGCAAGATGGAGGAGGCTGGCCACGATCCGGCCAATGTGCACACCGTGCAGGCCTGGCCCGAGGTGACCAAGCTCGGGCCCTTCACCATCGGCGTTGCGCCCATGAGCCACTCGATCCCGGAGAGCGGCGGGCTGGTGATCGACAGCCCGGCAGGGCGGGTGGTGCATACCGGCGACTTCAAGCTTGACCCCAATCCGCTGGTGGGGGAGCCCTTTGACCCGGAGATGTGGTCAGAGATCGCCAAGGACGGCGTCCAGGCGCTGGTCTGCGATTCCACCAACGTGTTCTCGCAGCATCCGGGCCGCTCCGAAGCGGAACTGCCGGAGGAAATCACCAAGCTGTTCTCCGAGGCCAAGGGGCTGGTCGCAGCCACCACATTCGCCTCCAACGTCGCACGGGTGAAGACCCTCGCGGAGGCGGGGGTAAAGGCAGGCCGGTCCGTGGTCCTGCTGGGCCGTGCCATGCGCCGGATGATCGAGGCGGCGGTGGAGACCGGCGTTCTGGTGGACTTCCCCAAAACGATCAGCCCCGAAGACGCCGGCAATGTGCCGCGCGACAACCTGATGCTGATCACCACCGGCAGCCAGGGCGAGCGCCGCGCCGCCACCGCGCAGCTGGCGCGCGGCAAGTACCGCGGGCTGGAGCTGAAGGAGGGCGATTTGTTCCTGTTCTCCTCCAAAACCATTCCGGGCAATGAGAAGGGTGTTATCCGCATCATCAACCAATTCTCGGAAATGGGCGTGGATGTGGTCGACGACAGTTCCGGCCTCTACCACGTTTCGGGCCATGCCAACCGCCCGGACCTGGAGGAGATCCACAGACTGCTGAAGCCCAAGATGCTGATCCCGATGCATGGCGAGCACCGCCACCTGCGCCAGCACGCCCGCCTGGGCGAGGAAAAGGGCATTGCCAGCGCCGTTGTGGTGAACGGCATGATGATGGACCTGACCGGCGATGCGCCGAAGGTGACCGAGTGGATCGAAACCGGGCGCACCTATCTGGACGGCACCGTCAAATACGGCGCCATGGACGGCATTGTCCGCGACCGTATCCGCATGGCGCTGAATGGCCATGTGGTGGTCACGGTGATCCTCGATGAAGAGGACGAGCCGCTGGGCGAGCCCTGGTGCGACGTCAAGGGCCTGCCCGAGACCGGCAGCTCCAAGGCCGCCCTGGTGGACGTGATGGAGGAGGACCTGAACCAGTTCCTGATGCGCGCCGGGGCCAAGACCCTGCGCGATGACGACAAGCTGGAGCAGGAACTGCGCCGCATCGCCCGCCAGAGCGCTTTCAGTGAAATCGGCAAGAAGCCAGAGGTCACGGTGGTGGTCAGCCGCATGCGCTGATCCTTTGGGGCAGGGCGGTTCTCCCGCCCGGCCCAAGCCGCATCAAAAATGCAGCAGGTCCCGTTGGGCCGAGCGCCGCGCGCCCTGACGGGCCCGCGGCGCTGTTGCGTCCGGCGGCCGCCCGATTAGACTGCCTCAGCAAGTGTTTTCGAGGTGCGGATATCATGACGGGCAACAGAGCGATCCAGCATCCCAGCTGCAGGGTGCCCATCCTGACCTGGTGGGAAGGGATCTATGACCAGGTGTTTGTCGCGCTTCATCCCTTTTACCGGATCCGGAAAGCGGAGATGTTGGTCTCTCTCGCTGGCAGCGAAATCTATGAAGGCGTCCTTCCTTGCGATGACCGGCCGGAGAATTTCGGTGACAGGATTAAGTCACGCGGAGACGCGGTCTCCTGGGCGGAGGTTCATCAGGCCGTCGCGCCGGACCTGCCGAGGAGTGAGGTTTACCTGGCGGTCTGGCTGCTGGCCTGTATCGGCTATCAGGACCGCGCCGGCATCGGCCTGCAGATGCGGCTGGCCGCCTACTGCCAGGAAAACCAGCTGTACCTGCCTGAGGACGACGGGCTGCCCGCCATACTGGAGCCCGTTGTGCAGGAGTTCCTCTCCTGTTTCGGCTGCCGACATGCCACAGCCTGGGATGAGTTCAGGCACTACAGCGACACGGTGCCGCTTTCGGTATTCAGAAAGGCTGAGCCCTGCTACTTGCTGCCGAAAAGCATCACAAGTTCAGCCGTTTGGGGGCTGCATCTCCCGGATCCCGGCGTCCTGATGACCTGGGGCTTCGACGGCACCGAGGCCATTATTGCCATGACAAGCAGGGCGCTCGAAATCGCCAAGCCTGAGAATTTTTTTGAAGGCTGGTACGCGGATGCAGGGACCTATGAGGACGTGTTCAATCCTGTTGAATTCCTGAACCGGGAGCAGTGACACCGGCTGCCAAAAGGAAACGCCGCGGCCCCTTGGGGCGCGCGGCGTTTTCATTTTCCTGCTGCTGCCGGAAACCGGCAGGAGCCTTAGCCGTGCAGCGGACGGGCGCAGCTGGGGCAGGAGACCACCTTGCGCGGGGCGCGGAACAGGGCGCGGAACAGGCTGCGCATCATGTTGGCAAAGGCCTCTGCGCGCAGCTCGTGGGCGCGGGCCTCGATGGCCTGGAAGTGGGAAATGGTCAGGGTTTGGGTGTCTTTGGTGTTCATGGCTCAGCCCATCATCAATGGCGCGTTTCAGTGTTGCGTTCCCTATACGCCCGTTGCCGCGGGCTGACACTGGCCAAGTTCGAAGACCCGGTATGCTGCAAGTGCAAAGGTCCTTATGCTGCATCTGCATGGCCGCAGCCGCAGGCGCCGCAAATAAAAAGGCCGCCCCAAAAGGAGCGGCCGCGAAATGTTCTGTCGCGCTGGTCAGCTGGCGCGGCGTTCGGCAAAGCTGAGCGCGATGAAGCTCGGCAGGTGGTCGCCCATGCCAACCACGGCCTTGTCGTCGCGCTTGCCGTATTTCCCGCGCGACGAGGAGCGCTCGGGCTTCTGCGCGGGCTTGTCCTCCTTGCGCGGTGCGCGCGCCTCAGCATCTGCCTTGGCCTCCGGCTTGGCGCTCTCCGGCTTGGCAGTGTCCGGCTTGGCGGAGCGGGACGGCTTTTCCCGTTTGGGCTCCGTTTTCACCGGGTTCTCCAGGCGGGTGATTTCCTTCTGGATCAGCTTCTCCACCGCATCCAGCGCCTTTTCGTCGCGCGGCGTGCAGATGGTGATTGCCTTGCCCTCGCGGCCGGCACGGCCGGTGCGGCCGATGCGGTGGACATAGTCCTCGGCATGGCCCGGGACGTCGAAATTGAACACATGGCTGACGCTGGGCACGTCCAGGCCGCGTGCGGCCACATCCGAAGCCACCAGGATGCGCAACGCTCCGTCACGGAAGGAGTCCAGCGTTTTGGTCCGCTGGCTCTGGTCCAGGTCGCCGTGAATGGCAGCGGCGTCATAGCCGTATTTCTTCAGCGATTTCGCGCAGATATCCACGTCCGTCTTGCGGTTGCAGAAGATGATGCCGTTGGTCAGCTTGTCGCCCTCGCCGTCGATCAGCGCGCGAAGGACCGTGCGCTTTTCGCTGCCCTCGCGGTCGCGGCGCGACGGTTTGACCTGCACCACTGCCTGTTCGATGGTCTCCGACGCGGTGGCCTGGCGGGCCACTTCGATGCGGGCCGGACCCGACAGGAAGGTATTGGTAATCCGCTCGATCTCCGGCGCCATGGTGGCGGAGAAGAACAGCGTCTGGCGGGTGAACGGCGTCAGCGAGAAGATGCGTTCGATATCCGGAATGAAGCCCATGTCGAGCATCCGGTCGGCCTCGTCCACCACCATGATCTGCACGCCGGTGAGCAGCAGCTTGCCGCGCTCGAAATGGTCCAGCAGGCGGCCCGGGGTGGCGATCAGCACGTCGACGCCCTTGTCGATCAGCGCGTCCTGCTCCTTGAAGGACACACCGCCGATGAGCAGCGCCTTGGTGAGCTTCACATGCTTGGCATAGGTGTCGAAGTTTTCCGCCACCTGGGCGGCCAGCTCACGGGTCGGGCACAGCACCAGGCTGCGCGGCATCCGGGCGCGGGCGCGGCCACGGGCCAGCAGGGTGATCATCGGCAGCGTGAACGACGCGGTCTTGCCAGTGCCGGTCTGGGCGATTCCCAGAACATCGCGCCCTTCCAGCGCGGGCGGGATCGCACCGGCCTGGATCGGCGTGGGGGTTTCGTAACCAGCTTCCTCAATAGCTTTGAGGACCTTGGGATTCAGGTTCAGATCGGTAAATTTTGTCATCTGTGTCCGTCATTGCGGACACTGACCTGGCCCGCGCGTGTGTGTTCCAGCCGGATCCGCAAAGGTCATGCGGGATGGCAGCTTCCGGCTCGCTGCGGGGCATATCAAAATCCCGGGCCATCGTCAATTAATGCCGGATTTTCCAGTATTTTTGCCTGCTGGCTATGCAGAAAGGAAACAAATCACCCGGAATCCGGGAAGTGTCCAGGGCAATTGCGGTGCTGCGGCCGGGCCGGCGAATCTGCTGGCGGCCGCAGAAGGATGCAAGGAAGAACGCCCGGAAGGCCGGGCGTTCTTGTCAGACCATCATTTCCTTGGTCGCGGTCAGGTGCAGGTCGGGATAATCCCGCACCACCCGGTCGATATCCCACTGCAGCCGCGTCAGATAGACGATGTCACCATCGTGGTCATGGGCGATGTGCTGCTTGTTGGCGTTGGTGAACTTGTCCACCGCCGCCTTGTCGCCGCTGACCCAGCGGGCCGAGGTGAACTGGCTCGCTTCAAACCGCACCGGCAGGCCGTATTCCATCTCGATCCGGGAGGCGAGTACCTCAAACTGCAGCTGCCCGACGACACCAACGATGAATCCGGAGCCGATCGAGGGTTTGAACACCTTGGCCGCGCCTTCCTCGGCAAACTGCATCAGCGCCTTTTCCAGATGCTTGGCCTTCATCGGGTCGCCGGCGCGCACGCCTTGCAGCAATTCCGGCGCAAACGACGGGATGCCGGTCACCCGGATCGCCTCTCCCTCGGTCAGCGTGTCGCCGATGCGCAGCTGGCCGTGGTTGGGGATGCCGATGATGTCGCCGGCCCAGGCTTCTTCCGCCAGTTCCCGGTCGGAGGCCAGGAACAGCACCGGGTTGGACACCGCCATCGGCTTTTTGGTGCGCACATGGGTCAGTTTCATGCCGCGCTTGAAGTGGCCGCTTGCCATCCGCACAAACGCCACCCGGTCGCGGTGCTTGGGGTCCATATTGGCTTGAACTTTAAAGACAAATCCGGCGACCTTCTTTTCCTCCGGGCTGACCTGACGGGGCTCGGCGGATTGGGGCTGCGGCTCGGGGCCGTATTTGCCGATGCCGTCCATCAGTTCCTTGACGCCGAAGGAGTTGATGGCGGAGCCGAACCAGATCGGCGTCATGTGGCCCTCAAGCACCGATTGCGGGTCCAGGGCGGGCAGCAGCTCGCGCGCCATCTCAACCTCTTCCAAGAGCTTTTCCAGAAGATGCTCCGGCACATGCTCGGCCAGCTTGGGGTCGTCCAGGCCGTTGATCTCGATGCTTTCCGCCACCTTGTTGCGGTCGGCGCGGTCCATCAGCTCCAGCCGGTCGCGCAGCATGTCGTAGCAGCCGATGAAATCGCGGCCCACCCCGATAGGCCAGCTGGCGGGGGTCACGTCGATCGCCAGCATTTCTTGGATTTCGTCAATAATTTCAAAGGTGTCCCGGCTCTCGCGGTCCATCTTGTTACAGAAGGTCAGGATCGGCAGGTCGCGCAGGCGGCAGACCTCGAACAGCTTCTGGGTCTGGCTTTCCACACCTTTGGCGCCGTCTATCACCATCACCGCCGCATCCACCGCCGTCAGGGTGCGGTAGGTGTCCTCGGAAAAGTCCGAGTGGCCGGGCGTGTCTACCAGATTGAAGCGGAAGCCGCTGAAATCAAAAGACATCGCCGAGGCGGAGACGGAGATCCCGCGGTCCTTCTCCATCTGCATGAAGTCCGAGCGCGTGCGCCGCGCCTCACCCTTGGCGCGCACCTGTCCGGCCATCTGAATCGCGCCGCCGTACAGCAGGAACTTTTCAGTCAGCGTGGTCTTGCCGGCGTCCGGGTGCGAGATGATCGCAAAGGTCCGGCGCCGCGCTATTTCGGGCGGCAGTTCGGGGCGGTTTGCAGCGGTGTCCAACATGCGGGTGGCTGTATCCACAAACCGCGAAAGAGGCAAGGAAAACGGCTGTCCCCGTATCCTGGCCGCTGGACAGGACCGAATTCTGTCTTGCCTGTATTTTGCTAACGCTTTTTCTGTAACGTTTACGCTAGGCCTGTGTGGTACAGGAACTTATAGACTTATCCGTTTTAGGACCGGCACGTGCAACTGGGTGAATTCTCCGATCATTTTGAAATTCTGGACGCAGTTGAACTTGCCGTGATCGTCCTGGAGGTGGGCAAAGACGGGTTGCCGCGCTATGTCGCCATGAATACTAAGTCGCGGCAGTTCACTAAGTTCAAGTACAGTGATTACGCAGGCAAGACGGCGCTTGAGCTTTATGGCGGGGCGACCGGCCGCCGCGCCTTGAACCATCATTTGGCAGTCATCAGCAGCGGCGAGGAGGCGACATATGACATTGTCCTTCCCACGGAGCATAAGGCCAAATACCTCAGCACGACACTGCGGCCGGTGTTTAACAAGGATGGCCGCCTGACTTACTTGGTCGGCTCCTCGTCTGATGTCACATCGGAACGGGAGCGGGACGAGGCCCTGGAGCTCACCAAACTGGCCCTCGATAAGGCCGAGGAGGCGAGCCAGGCCAAGGAGCGGTTTCTGGCCAATATGAGCCATGAAATCAGGACGCCGATGAATGGAATCATCGGAATCTGTGAGTTGCTGAAGGAGACGGAACTGGACGAGCAGCAGCAGCTGTTTGCAGACACGATCTTCAACTCGGCGACTGCGTTGCTCAGTGTCATCAATGACGTGCTCGACTTTTCCAAGATCCAGGCCGACAAGATATCGCTTCACGACGCGCCGTTTTCACTGCTGGAGCTTGTTCAGGATGTTGGAACCCTGCTGTGGGCCAGAGCCGCCTACAAGGGCATTGAACTGCGCACGGATTACCCCGACAACGCACCCCGCGAATTTACCGGCGATGCCAGCAAGATCCGCCAGATTCTGATGAACCTGCTGGGCAACGCGATCAAATTCACCGAAGACGGACATGTGTGCGTCAGCGTCACCTATGATCCCGGGGCCGCAACCTTGCCCCTGCGCATTCAGGTCAGCGACACCGGCATAGGGATTGAGAAAACTCAGCTTAAGTGGATCTTTTCCGCGTTCGAACAGGTCGACCGCCGCGCTGCGCGTGTGATTGAGGGGACCGGCCTGGGGCTGGCGATCACCCGGGCGCTGGTGGAGCGGATGGGGGGCACAATCACCGCATCGTCCATGCCCGGCGAAGGGTCGGTCTTTACGGTGGGCTTGGATCTGCCGCAGCCGGACTGGCGCGCTGCACAACAGGCAAGCACCTCGGCGGCGGTCCGTTCCCAGGCTCACAGGACCGCGCTTAACATTCAATCCGGCATTCCGGTTCCCAGAATGCCGCCAGAGGCGCTTTCGGGCATGCGCATTCTGGTGGCCGAAGACAACAGAACCAACCAGTTGGTTGTTCGCAAGATGCTGAAATCGACCGGTGCCGAGCTTCGTTTCGCCGGAAATGGCCAGATTGCGCTGGATGCCTACAAGGCCGATGGCAGTGACCTGATCCTGATGGACCTGTCCATGCCCGTCCTTGGCGGGCTGGAAGCAACGCGCCTGATACGCGAGCATGAACAGCAAGCTGAGCTGCCGGAATGTCCGATCATTGCACTGACCGCCAACGCGCAACCCAGCGATGTCGAAGCCTGTTTGGCTGCAGGCATGAACGACTTCCTCTCAAAACCGTTCCGCCGGCATGAACTGCTGGAGCGCATTTTGCGGTGACACCCTGATCAGGACTTCAACTTTCGCGGAGCAAATCAGGCGGCGCTTGAAGGCACAGCGGATTGGCAGGCCGGGGCCTCATTGAGCACCTACCGCAACGAAGCCCGCTTCAGCAGCCCCACCGCATCAGGCCGGTCCAAGAGTGACCGGCTCACATCCAGCCCATGGGCGCCGCGCTTGTGGGCGGCGGGCAGGGGGGCGTGCTGGTGTGCTGAGCGCGTGACCCAGATATCCTCCGGCAGCGCGGGGCGGGTGACGGGGTCGAGGAAGGTGCTCTCGGCGGCGATGCCCTCGGCGTAGATGATGTGGTGGCGGTCGAACAGGATTTGGAAGTAATCGGCAAAGCCGCCGTCCAGCACCACCACGCTGTCGCCGTTCACCAGGTCGCGGGCGCGGACCAGGATCTCTGGGGCGCCGGCGCCGATCTCGTCGCTGCGCTGGTAGACCATCAGCCGGTGGGCGGGGCTGACGATCAGGTCGCGGGCGTTGTTCAAGGCGCCCTTGCGGATCAGGACCGGGGCCAGATCGCCGACCGCGCGCAGGGTGGACTGGCCGACCCAGCGCACCTCTTGGATGCCGTCGTCGCGGGTGAGGACGCGGTCGCCGGGGCGCATGTCTTCGATGGGGCGCTGCGCGCCGGTGGACAGCGTGATGCAGGTGCCGCGGGTAAAGGAGACGCAGGCCGACTGCGCCAGCTTGCGCCGGGCAGGCTCGCGCTCAGCCTTGACCAGGGTATAGGGCATCTGCGGCTGCAAGGGGGCGAGCGGCACCAGGTAGATGCCAGCGATGTAGCCTTCGGCGTCGGCCTCCACCATCACCAGGGTTTCGGTGTTGGGGCCGCGGTCGGGCATCAGGGTCAGCAGGCAATCCAGGTGCAGCGCGGCGCCGGGGGTGCCAAGCGCGGAGTTCTCCGCAATGGAGAGGCTGCCGTCGTGATGGGCGGCGATGCCCAGCCGCCGCTGTGCAGAGGCGGCATCGAGCATGTAGACGTCATCCAGCACCAGATCCTCGAGCACGCCCAGCGGGTCGCCTGCATTGGCGCCGCATTCGGCACGGAAATGCTCGGCCAGGCAGGCCTGGACGGAGGTGAGGCTGGCGGTCAAGGTCTGTCCCATGAGCGGCTTTGTGTTTCGTTCCCACTGTGGGCCCGTGCGGGGCGCTGTCCAATAGATTTGCCGCAGAAATGTGGCAGAAAACGGTCCGGAAGAGGCGGATTTTCCGACCAGTTAACGTTTGGGGCAGGGCGCGCGGGGCTGGCTTTCGCGGGGCGGTCAGTGCAAGCTCCGCGCGAACGGTGAAGATTCCCGAGGGAGGACGACAATGGATCTGGGTGTTTCGGGCAAGCGCGCGCTGGTCTGTGCCAGCAGCAAGGGGTTGGGTCTGGGCTGCGCCGAGGCGCTGGCGGAGGCAGGCGTGAACCTGGTGATGAATGCCCGCGGGGCGGAGGCGCTGGAGGCCTCGGCGCAGGCGATCCGTGACGCCTATGGCGTGGATGTGGTGACGGTGGCCGCCGACGTGACCACGCCGGAGGGGCAGCAGCAGGTGCTGGATGCGGCTGAGGGCGTGGACATCCTGGTCACCAATGCGGGCGGGCCGCCGCCGGGCATGTGGACCGATTGGGACCGCGAGGATTTCATCAAGGCGCTGGATGCCAACATGCTGACCCCGATTGCGCTGATCAAGGCGCTGGTGCCGGGCATGATGGAGCGCGGCTGGGGGCGGGTGGTCAATATCACCTCAGTCTCGGTCAAGTCGCCGATCCCGGTGCTGGGGCTGTCGAATGCGGCGCGGGCGGGCCTCACCGGCTATGTCGCGGGCACTGCGCGGCAGGTGGCGGGAAAGGGCGTCATCATCAACAACCTGCAGCCGGGCATTCATGCCACCGACCGGGCAGAGGCGCTGGACGGAGGAGCCGCGAAGGCGCAGGGGATCTCGGTGGAGGACGCCAAGGCGCAGCGTTGTGCCACCATCCCGGCGGGCCGTTACGGCACCCGTCAGGAGTTCGGCGCGACCTGTGCTTTCATGTGCTCGCAGCATGCGGGGTTCATGGTCGGGCAGAACATCCTGCTGGACGGCGGCGCCACCAACACCACGATGTAAGGAGCCGTGCATGGCCAGCGGTTTTTCCCTGAAGGATCAGCTGTTCAACCGCGGCAAGGTCCGCTATCTGGCGGGCCTTTTTTCCGCGGCTGAGACTGGGTTTGATGCTGAAACCTTTGAAGCCCAGGTGATGGCGGAGCTGCCGGCGCTGGAGCTGAAGCAGCGGATCACGCTGATTGCGCAGGTGCTGGCGGATCACTTGCCGGACCCGTTGCCGGAGGCAGCGCCGGTGCTGGTGAAAGCGCTGCCGCCGCCGCTGGACCCGGATAAGACGGATGATGATTTTGGCGATTTCATCTTTGCCCCCTTGGGGGAGTATGTCGCCGCGCGGGGGCTTGAGGCGCACCGGGATCTGTCGCTGGACCTGCTGGAAGAGATCACCCAGCGGTTTTCGATGGAATGGGCGATCCGGCCGTTCCTGAACCGCTGGCCCGCGGAGGTGCTGGAACGGATGAACGACTGGGCCGGACACAGCAGTTATCATGTGCGGCGGCTGGTCAGTGAAGGCACCCGCCCGCGGCTGCCCTGGGGTGAAGCGGTGGGGCTGCAACTGGCAGAGCCGCTGCCGCTTTTGGACCGGCTGCACGGGGACGGCACGCGCTATGTCACCCGCTCGGTTGCCAATCATCTGAATGACGTTGCCAAGAAGGATCCAGATCTGGTCATGGACCGCTTGGAAAGTTGGCGCGAGGCTGGACAGCAGGACCGCAAGGAGCTGGACTGGATGACCTCCCACGCCCTGCGCGGGCTGGTCAAGGCGGGCCATCCGCGGGCGATGGCGATGCTGGGGTATGATCCGGATCTGGCCTTGGACGCGTTTGTCACAGTTCCCGAGGCTGTGCGCATCGGCGAGGCGCTGGAGCTCTCCTGCCGGTTGGAAGGCGCTGCGGGCGCGCCGGTGCTGGTGGATTATATCCTGCATTTCCAGCGCCCTGGCGGGAAAGCGTCGGCCAAGGTGTTCAAACTGAAGCAGGCCAGGATCGCCGGCGGCACGCTGGAGCTGGGCAAGAAGCACAAGCTGAAGGGGGATGCGACGACCTTCAAACTGGTGCCCGGGCCGCACCGGATCGAACTGATGGTGAACGGCAAGGTACGCGCCGAGGCAGCGTTTGAGCTGCTGCCGGAAGGGTGAGTTAACGTACACACTCCTCGTTCGCCCGGCGGCACGCCGGGCAGCGCCCGTCCGCGGACCGGCACTGTCCTCAGAGCTTTGTATCGCACACTCAATCACACTTGCGTCAGACTTCCCGCCAGCCCGATTGCCCGGGTGCTTGGGGGGCGCTATCCCAATGGTCCGGAACCATCAGGAAAGGCGCCCCCATGAAACATGAAAACGTGCAGACCTATTACGGCGAGGTGCTGCAGGGCAGCGGCGATCTCCAGACCAACGCCTGCTGCACGCCGGACGATCTGCCGGACCATGTGAAGGCGGTTCTGTCCAAGATCCATGACGAGGTGCTGACCCGCTATTACGGCTGCGGCCTGATCGCGCCGGAGGCGCTGGAGGGCGCGCGCATCCTTGATCTGGGCTGCGGCGCGGGCCGCGATGTCTATGCGCTGTCGGCGCTGGTGGGGGAGCATGGCAAGGTGGTGGGTGTCGACATGACACCGGCGCAGCTGGAGGTGGCGCGGCGCCATCAGGACTATCACGCTGAGGCCTTTGGCTATGCCAAGTCCAATGTTGAGTTCCACCACGGCTATATTGAGAAGCTGGAGGAACTGGACCTGGAGCCGGGCTCCTTTGACATCATCGTCTCCAACTGCGTGATCAACTTGGCCACCGACAAGGGCGCTGTGCTGCGCGGCGCCTATCATCTGCTGAAAGAGGGCGGCGAGATGTATTTCTCCGACGTCTACGCCGACCGCCGGGTGCCGCAGGCGATGGCGGAGGATGAGGTGCTCTATGGCGAATGCCTGTCCGGGGCGCTGTATTGGAATGACTTCCTGAGCATCGCCAAGGAAACCGGGTTCAAGGACCCGCGGATGGTAACCTCGCGCCTGTTGACCATCGAAAATCCGGTGCTGGAGAAGCGGGTGCAGCCGCTCAAGTTTCTGTCAGCCACCTACCGGCTGTTCAAGCTGCCTGCCTTGGAGCCCGCCTGCGAGGATTACGGCCAGGCGGTGATCTATAAAGGCACAATCGAGCACGCGCCGCATGTGTTTGCACTGGACGACCACCACATCATCGAAGCGGGCAAGGTGTTTCCGGTCTGCGGCAATACCTGGATGATGCTGCAGGACACCCGCCTGGCGCCGCATTTCGAGTTCATCGGCTCGTTTGAAACCCATTATGGGATCTTTGCCGGCTGCGGCGGCAATTCGCCTTTCAACGGGCTGGAGCAGAACGGCGCCGCGCCAGGGTGTTGTTAGAACGGTCCATTCGCAATTGAAATCTACCGCCCGGCGGCACCGCCGGGCAGCGTCCGTCCGCCCGCACGGGCGGACGCTTCGCTTCCCCGCCCTCGGACGGACGCCGCCCTCAGCGTGGTTTCTTGACCGTCCGCGGCTTTTCTGACCGCTTGCGGCGGCTGAGCAGGGTTGCTATCCCGGCGTGAACCCAAGCGTTTTCATCGGAAACAGCCCCGAGGCCTCATGAACACTGCCCCCGCCGAGATGCACAGCACCATGGCCCCGCCGCGGCTGGAGATCCGCAATATCCGGCGCTTCTTCGAGGGCCGCGCGGTGGTCGACGATGTCTCACTGCAGATCCAGGCAGGGCAGGTGACCTGCCTTTTGGGGCCCTCGGGCTGCGGCAAGTCCACCACGCTGCGGATGATCGCCGGGGTGGAGATGCAGGACAGCGGCGAGATCTATGTCGATGGCAAACTGATCTGCGACACCGTGTTCCGGGTGCCGCCGGAGCGGCGCAAGATCGGGCTGATGTTCCAGGACTTTGCCCTGTTCCCGCACCTGAGCGTTGCTGACAACGTCGGCTTTGGCCTGAAGGGCAGCAAGGACGAGAAGCGCGCGCGGGTGGAGGAGCTGTTGAACCGGGTGTCGCTCAAGCGCTTTATCGACGGCTACCCGCACCAGCTCTCGGGCGGTGAGCAGCAGCGGGTGGCGCTGGCGCGCGCGATTGCGCCCAAACCGCGGATCATGCTGATGGATGAGCCGTTCTCGGGCCTTGATAACCGGCTGCGCGACGGCATCCGGGATGAGACGCTGAGCCTCTTGAAGGAAGAGGACGCCGCCGTCCTACTGGTCACGCATGAGCCGGAAGAGGCGATGCGGATGGCCGACGAGATCGCCCTGATGCGGGGCGGCAAGATCGTGCAGCAGGGCGCGCCTTACAACGTCTATACTCACCCGGTGGACAAGGCGGCGGTGGCGTTCTTCAGCGATGTAAACGTGCTGAAGGCCGAGGTGAACGGCGCCTTGGCGCGCACCGCCTTTGGCGAGTTCCTCGCGCCGGGGGTGGCCGATGGCACCGCGGTGGAGATCGTGTTCCGCCCGCAGCATTTGCGCATCGACTTCGACCGCGGCGGCCAGGGGCCGCTGCCCACCCCCAGCGATGGTGTTGCCGCGCGCGCAGTGGTGGAGCGTGCCCGCTTCCTGGGCAGCGAAAGCCTGGTCGAGTTCCGCATGGACTTTGACGGCTCAGTCCTTAAGGCGACGGTGCCGAATGTCTTCCTGCCGGAAAAGGGCCGGGTGATGTGGCTGACAGTGCGCCGCAACCGCTGTTTCGTCTTTCCCGCCTGAGGTTCAAGGGGCATTCTGCACCCGGGGAAACAGGAGGTGCAGATGCAGGGCAGCTATCAGATCCGGGCGTTGACGCGGGCTGAAATCGAGACCGCTGTGGACTGGGCCGCGCGCGAAGGCTGGAACCCAGGGCACAGCGATGCGGCGTGCTTTGCCAGCGTTGATCCCGAAGGATTCTGGGGCGGCTTCCTGGACGGGCAGATGATCGCCTGCATCTCAGTGGTGAATTACGGGCAGGCGTTTTCGTTCCTCGGCTTCTACATCGTGGCGCCGGAATACCGCGGGCAGGGCTATGGCTATGCGCTGTGGCAGAACGCGCTGGAACATGCCGGGGACCGGGTTGTCGGCCTTGACGGGGTGGTGGATCAGCAAGGGAATTACTGCCGCTCAGGCTTTGAGCTGGCGTACCGCAATATCCGCTTTGGCGGGGTGCCTGCCGACAGGCCGGAGGCGTCTGCGGATTTTGAACTGTCCCCGCTGAGTGCCCCCACGCCGGAGCTGGAGGCGCTGGACGCCCGCGTTTTCCCGGCACCGCGCCGGGCCTTCTGGCAGCAGTGGCTGGGGGCGGAGGGGCACCACTCCTTTGCCGCGTATCAGGATGGGGACTTTGCCGGGTTCGGCACCCTTCGGCCCTGCGGCAGCGGCTGCAAGATCGGGCCGCTGGTGGCGGCCTCCCGTCCGGCGGCGGAGGCAGTGCTGGCGCGCCTGCTGCAGGAGCTGCCGGCCGGGCAGGAGGTGTTCCTGGATGTGCCGGAACCCCATTCTGCGGCGGTGGACATGGCGCGCGGCCTCGGGCTGGCGCCGGTTTTTGAGACCGCCCGGATGTACCGGGGCGCCGCGCCGCAGCTGGAGACGGACCTGATTTTCGGCGTGACAAGTTTCGAACTCGGCTAGGGGGCGCTCCCCCGCCGCCGCTGGCGGCCCCCCCGGAGTATTTGCACAAAGGTAAACGCCGCCCCAGCACATCGACTGCTGGTGCGGCAGCTGTCAGCGCAACGCGCGCCCGTACCGCAGCAGCAAGTGCGCCATGGTGCAGACGGCCACGATCGCCAGCAGGCCCAGGCCGCGCTCGTACACGCCGTCGATGCCGGTGGGCAGGAAAAAGAACACCGGCGCCGTCAGCGTCCAGATCACTGCAATGGCCCGCAGCATCCGGGTGTAGCCTTGGCCCATCTGACCCGCCGCACCTGCCATCACCCAGGGCGCGACCGCCATCAGCACCCCCAGTGCGTAGACGAGGTAGATGTGGATCACCACGCCCTCGTTGTCGCTGTCGCCGTATTCGTTGCGCGCGCCGACCAGGAAGACAATCAGCCCCATCAGCGCAAAAGCGACGATTCCGAAACTCCAGCCGCGGCCGCCCAGATGCACATGGGAGGCGGCAACAGCGATGGCCACCAGCGCGGCGGAGAAGGCATAGAGCCCCGAATCAACGATGAATTCATAGCGCCCCGCGCCAAGGTCGCTGATCGTGTCCGCGACCCAGTCATGGTCCGGCACGACGAAATCGGCGGCTATCACCGAACCAGCCAGCAGCAAACAGCCGAGGACGGCATAGGCGGCGAGCAGAGTGATCAGGGTGGGGGCGATATGCAGGGTAGGGGGAAGCGGGGATTGGGACATCGGCGCGGGCTCCTGGTGCTGTCAGCATCTCAACGCAGCAGGCAGGCCAAGTGTTCCGCGTCTGCGCGGTGCAAGCCGCGCTGTGTGAGCCCGCCCGGATGTTCCGCGGCGCTGCGTACAGTCCTGAGGCGGACCTGAGACCCGGCGTGAAAGCTATGAGCTGGGACAGGGGGGCGCTGTCCTCGCCGCCTGTGGCGGCTCCCCCGGGATATTTTCGGCCAGAAGAAGAGAGGACCTTAGGAGCCGTATGGATCGTAGTCCTGCAGACGTTTGCCGGGTTCATCCACGAACAGCTCGGGCAGGGCCTGTGCGTTTTCGATCAGGTCGACCCGGAATACCCGGAAATCCTGCCGCGTTTCGCACCACGCGGTCAGGGTCCAGACACGGCCCCAGTATTCCATGTGCAGCGGGCGGATTTTGCGTTCGGTCAGGGTGCCGTCGATGCGGCGGTAGCTCAGCTGCAGCTTCTGGCGGGCTTTGATCGCGGCCCGCAGCGCCGGCATGTGGGCCAGGGCGCGCGCCGCGTCCGCAAACGGGTAGACCGCGAATTTCCAGGCGTCGGCCTCGGCGATGGTTTGCTCCGGCAGCACCGCATCCACCTTGGCCGCCAGCGACTGGGCGGCGGCCTTGAGGTCCGGATCGGCGGCCTCTGCCACGATGGCCATGCCGAGGTTCAGCGCCTCCAGCTCCTCCGGCGTCAGGGTGAGCGGCGGCAGGCTGATCTGCTCGCGCACCATGTAGCCGACGCCGCGCTCACCCTCCACCGGCACGCCGGAGGCCATCAGCGTGTCCATGTCGCGGTAGATGGTGCGGGTGGAAACCTCCAGCCGTTCGGCGATGTCCTGGGCGCGGTGCAGCTTCCCGTCGCGCAGGATCTGGATGATTTCGAAAAGGCGGTCGGTGCGGCGCATGGCCCTAGCCTTCGCGCGGGGGAGGGAGGAGGTCAAGGGCTGCGCCCGCCCGGGAGCGGCGCAGCCCCAAGGGGTCAGGGGGCCATCTGCCACTGAACCTCTTCGTGGCGCATTTGGGTGCTGCCGGGGGCAATCGCCGCCATCACCTCCGGGCTGAAATCCTGCTGCATGAAGTCCTGCGCCACCTTTTGCGCGGTGGCCATGTCCTTCCACACCACGTAGTCGGTCCAGCGGCCATCCGCGCCCTGGCTCAGCTGGCGGGTGACAAAGCCCGCCTGGGCGCGCACAAACCCTTCGGTGCGCTGCATCAGAGCGGTGAAATCCGCCGTGCTGATGCCATCAGCCAGTTTGAAGGTCACGATTTCGGCGACATGTTTGGTCATCACGTTTCTCCTGATTTGCTGTGATGGGCTGGATTTACCGCACCGCAACTGACATAAACCTGTCAGTTGGATGCGGGCGGGCGGCAAAAACTGCCAAATCCGCCCGCTGGGGGGCATTTCTGCACGGCTTGTTGCTTTCGCTCAAAGCAGCCCGCGCGCTAAACCCGTAGCGAACAATTCCACCGGCGCCGCCAATCCGCGCCGGATCACGTAAGGAGAGACTTTCATGCTCAACAACATCGGCCTGCCTGGCCTGCTGCTCATCGCCGTTGTGGTTCTGGTCCTGTTCGGCCGCGGCAAGATTTCTTCGCTGATGGGCGAGGTCGGCAAAGGCATCACCTCGTTCAAGAAGGGCATCAGCGAAGGCAGCAATGAACTGGAGCAGGACTCCGCGGACTCGGCCAAGGACGTGACCCCCGAGACCGAAAAAGATAAGGTCTAAGCGCGGATGTTCGATCTTGGGTGGACCGAACTGCTGGTCATCGGCATTGTCGCGCTGATCGTGGTCGGCCCCAAGGACCTGCCGGTGCTGTTCCGCAATGTCGGGCGGTTCGTGGGCAAGGCCAAGGGGATGGCGCGCGAGTTCAGCCGGGCGATGCATGACGCGGCGGATGAGGCCGGAGTCAATGAGGTCGCCAAGGGCCTGAAGGCCGCGTCGAACCCTATGGGCTCTGCCATGGACGGGGTCAAGCAGGCGGCGCAGGAGATGGCCTCGTCGATCGACCCGACCAAATTCGATCCCGATAGCGAGACCGGAAAGCTGGCGGCGCAGCGCGCGGAGGATGCCAAGAAGATCCAGGCCTCCACCGCGCGGGCCGCAGCGGAGCGCAAGGCGCGCGAGGCGGAAGAGGCGATGGCCAAGGCGGATGCCGCCGAGGCGGCGCTGAAGACGGATGATGAGGCCAAGCCATGAGCAACACGGATGAGATCGACGACTCAAGCGCGCCGCTGATCGAACATCTGGCCGAGCTGCGCACCCGGCTGATCCATTCGGTGCTGGCGTTTATCGTGGGCATGGTGATCTGTTTCACCGTGGCAACGCCGGTGTTCAACTTCCTCACCGCGCCCCTGTGCCAGGTGCTGGCCGAGAGCGGCCAGGACTGCTCGCTGATCTTCATCAGCCCGCAGGAGGGCTTCTTTGTCGCGATCAAGATCTCCTTCCTGGGCGGTTTCATTCTGGCGTTTCCCTATATCGGCTTCCAGATGTGGCGGTTTGTGGCGCCGGGGCTGTACAAGTCTGAGAAGGGCGCGTTCCTGCCGTTCCTGGTGGCCTCGCCCTTCATGTTCCTGCTGGGCGCGAGCTTTGCCTTCTACGTCGTCACCCCGCTGGCCTATGACTTCTTCCTGGGCTTCCAGCAGTTCGGCGCCTCTGGCGAGGCGATTACCGGCGAGGAGGTCACTCAGGGCCTCAGCGTGGTGTTCCAGGGCTCTGCGCAGGAGTATCTGAACCTGACGATCAAGTTCATCGTGGCCTTTGGCTTGTGTTTCCAGCTGCCGGTGCTGCTGACGCTGATGGGCAAGGCGGGTCTGGTCAGCGCCGAGGGCCTGGGCTCGGTCCGCAAATATGCGGTGGTGGCGATCCTGGTGCTGGCCGCACTGGTGACGCCGCCGGATGTGATCACCCAGATCATCCTGTTTGTGGTGGTTTACGGGCTTTATGAAATCTCGATCTTCCTGGTCCGCCGGGTCGAGGCCAAGCGCGAGGCGCAGCTGCGCGCCGACGGCTACTATGATGATGAGGATGAGATGGATGCCCATCCAGACGATCCGATGATGGCCGAGTTCGAGGCCGAGGACGGCAAGGACAAGTAAGCCGGAGACGGTTTGAAACGAAGAAGCGCGCCTGAGAGGGCGCGCTTTTTTTACGTTTGACCGGGGGCGAGGAGGCCGCCGGGCGTGCAGTCAGCCGCTGTGCGCAGCATTGATGATCCGCCGCATCAAGCCCAGGAACTGCTCTCTTTCCTCGTCTGACAGGGGCGCTAGGGAATGTTCATTCTGATCGTTGGCGGCCTGGTAGGCACTGTCCCGGGGCGCCTGTCCTTTTTTTGTCAGCCAAATTTGCTGCGACCGCGCGTCCGCAGGGTGTTTCTTTCTGACGATCAGCCCGTCTCTTTCCATGCGGTTCAGCGTATTGGCCAGGGTCGCTTGTTCCAGCGCCAGTTTTTCCAGAAGCTCGCGCTGGGTCACCCCGTCCTTGACCCAGAGTTCCAGCAGGATGGGGAATTGCCCGATGGTGATGCCAAGCGGAGTGATGCGCTCCTGCAGCCCGGCAGCAAACAGGCGGGCGGTGTGGTTGACCAGATAACCGGCGGAGTTTTCTTTCTCGAATTCCATAGTTCTCATCTGCACTTGAATAGCAAGCTATGCAATGATACATAGCAAGCTATATTAATTGAAAGGAACCGACATGCCTGGACTTGCTGAACTGGACGCCGCCGTCACGCTTGCCGATCAGATGGAGGCCCGGGAAGGGCCTGTTGTTCTGATGAATGTGTTCACCATCGACCCGTCTGATGAGCAGGCCTTGCTGGAGGCTTGGGCGCATGACGCCGACTTCATGAAGTCGCAGCCCGGGTACATTTCGACGCAGATGCACAAGGGGATCGCAGGCAGCGCCACATACGTGAATTATGCTGTCTGGCAGGATGTCCAAAGCTTTCGCGCGGCCTTCATGAACCCCGAGTTTCAAAGCCGGATTGCCCGATACCCGGAAAGCGCGGTCACGCGGCCGCATTTGTTCAAGAAACTGGCAGTCGCCAACCATTGCGTCGCCTGACCTGTTTGGGATGCAACAGCCATGAAACAGAAAATTCACGCAGCCGCAGGTGTCACCGCCTTTCTGATCATCCTGACGTTTTGGAGTTCCACGGTGCTGAGCGAGGCCTTTGGAACACCGGAAACCATAGCCCTGGTCAAATCCAGAATCCTTATTGGCATGTTTGCCCTGATCCCGGCGATGGCCATCGCTGGTGGATCTGGCATGGCCATCGGGCGGCGGCGTAAAGATGCGCCGGCCGCTGCGAAGAAAAAACGCATGCCCTTGATTGCCGCGAACGGTTTGCTGATCCTCCTGCCGGCGGCCTTCTTCCTTGAAGCCAAGGCAAGTGCCGGAAACTTTGACGGTGCCTTCGTCTTTGTGCAGGGCGTTGAGCTGCTGGCCGGCGCGCTGAATCTCACCATGATGGGATTGAACATCCGGGACGGCCGCAGAATGGCAGCGCGGCGCAAGGGCCTGGCTTAGGCCGGTTCTTCCCCTTGCCGGCCTTGCCGGAACATGCTTTGAAATCCGTCGACTTACCGACGGAGGCACCCCATGGACCAGATCGCATTGACCCGCATTGCCGAGGCGCTGGAGCGGATGTCTCCGGCGCCTTTGGAAACCCCCGATTTCAACGCGGCCAGCGCCTTTGTCTGGCATGTGGGGCCGGAGCGGCTGGAGGCCGTTGAACAGGTGAACCGGGTGGATCTCGACCTGCTGGTCGGCATCAACCGTTCCCGCGATACGCTCTTGGAGAACACCCGCCGTTTTGCGCAGGGGTTCGCCGCCAACAACGCGCTGTTGTGGGGCGCCCGCGGCATGGGCAAGTCGAGCCTTGTCAAAGCCGTGCACGGGGCATTGGCCGGCGATCACCCGGACTTGAAACTGGTGGAGCTGCAGCGCGAGGATCTGCCGTCGGTCGCGCGGCTGTTGAACCACCTGCGCGGCTCGGAGCACCGGTTTATCCTGTTCTGCGATGACCTGTCGTTCAGCCATGACGACCAGCATTACAAAAGCCTCAAGGCGGTGCTGGACGGCGGGATCGAGGGGCGGCCGGAGAATGTGGTGTTCTATGCCACCTCCAACCGCCGCCACCTGATGCCGCGGGACATGATCGAGAACGAGCGCTCCAGCGCCATCAACCCGTCCGAGGCGGTGGAGGAGAAGGTCTCCCTTTCGGACCGCTTTGGCCTGTGGCTGGGCTTCCACCCCTGCGATCAAGACGACTACCTGGCGATGATCGCGGGCTATTGCGCCGCTTACGGTGTCAAGGTGGACGCAGAGGGATTGCGGGCGGAGGCGGTAGAGTGGCAGGCCACCCGGGGCGCGCGCTCTGGCCGGGTCGCCTGGCAATTCTTCACCGATCTGGCCGGGCGGCACGGGGTGGCGCTGCGCTAGGACACACAGGGCGCTGAGAGTTGCCGGAAACGGGAAAAGCCCGGCCAGCCAGCCGGGCTTTTGCATGTTAACAGAGCTTTACCTCTGTCAGTTCAGGTAGCTCAGCGGGTCGATGCTTTCGAATCCGTCGCGGACCTCGAAATGCACGTAGGCGTCATCGCCGCCGCGCAACGAGGCGATGCGCTGGCCGCGGGCGACGCTCTCGCCCTTCTTGACGGTGATGTTGTCGACGTTCTGGTAAACCGTCAGCAGCTTCTGGCTGTGGCGGATCACCACGATCGGCACGTTGTTGGAATCCTTGGTGATCGCGGCCACGGTGCCGGCTTCGGCGGCGTTGACCGGCGCGCCGGGCGCGGCAGCGATGTCGATCCCGTCATTGCGGCCCTTCGAGTAGGTCTTGATGATCTTCCCCCGCACCGGATAGGCCATCGCCGCGCTGCTGGCGCGGGTGGGTTTCGGCAGTTCCGGTTTGGGCAGGGTCTCGGCCGCGGGCTTGACTGCGGCGGGCTCCACTTTCTCTTCCGGCAAAGGCTTGCTGGCGCTGGGCGGCACCGGCGTTTCGGACCCGGTGCCGGGTTCGGTCACCGCCACCGGAACGGCGGTTGCGGCAGGGGTCACCTCCGCTGTGCGCTCTGCTTTCAGCGGGATCAGCAGGAACTGGCCTTCGCGCACCGCGAAATCGCTGCCCAGGCCGTTCCATTCCGCCAGCGACTTCACCGGCACCTGATACAGCCGCGAGATGGTATAGGCGGTCTCGCCGCGTTTCACCTTGTGGCGCACCGGTTCAGGGCCGCGCTGCACCTTGGCAGGCTGCGGCTTGGGCGCCGGCTGGATCGCGGTGGTCGTCACCGAGCCCGGATTGGGCGAGGTCAGCGGTGCGGTTTCGATCGCCTGGCCGGCCAGGGACGCGATATCCACAGAGCCCGGGGTGGAGCTGCCGCCTTCGGACAGGCTGGCAGGCGCCCGGCGCGGCAAGGCCAGCACTTCACCCTGGCGCATTTTGTCGCCGGTCTCCATGCCGTTGTAGCGGGCGACCTCCTCCGGTGGCAGGCCGATGCGCGCGGCTACATCCGAGACGGTGTCGCCGCGCTGCGCCACCGCCACCTGGTAAGAGGGGTAGGTGATCAGGCCGCGGCCGTCCGGAGCGGGCCGGCTGGAGGTGGCCGACTGGGCGGCGGTGGCGGTGTTGAAGGCGCCAAGCTGGCCGCGCAGGTCGTAATCCAGCGGGCTTTGGCAGGCGGCCAGCACCCCGGCCAGCGGCAGCAGGGCCAGCAGCCGTGCCCGGGGCAGCATAATACGGGGCAGCCCGCGGGATGCGGTCCGGGTGGGGGTGGTCCGGGTCATCTTGCTCTCCTCAAAACACGCTTCCCCTTTTTCGCGGGGATTCTCTCGCGTCAATCACTATAGCCCATGCAATCCAGCCGGCGGCTGAATTCCGCCGTCAGTTTACGGGGGCGGCGCAGGAATATCAAACGCAGCTTGCGAACTGCGGCAGCGGTCCTAACTGTCCTTGCCCAGGCCTTCCAGCAGCGGCACAAACCGCACCGGGCGCAATTCGTCATACTCCAGCCCGTCATCGGTTTTGCGCACCCGGATCAGGGTTTGCACATGGTCCGACTGCCCCACTGGCAGCACCATGATGCCGCCGGTCTTAAGCTGCGCCAAGAGCGGCCCGGGCGGATCCTCGGCGGCCGCGGTCACGATGATGCGGTCAAACGGCGCCTGGTCCGGCAGACCGTGGCTGCCGTCGCCCACCAGCGATGTCACATTGGAAAGCCGCAGGCCGTCGAACACGGCCCGCGCCTCGCGCACCAGGCGGGCGTGGCGGTCGATGGTGTAGACACGGCGTGCCAGTTTCGACAGGATCGCCGCCTGATAGCCGGAGCCGGTGCCCACCTCCAGCACGGTGTCGCGCTGCGACAGCTGCAGCGCCTGGGTCATCATGCCCACCACCGAGGGCTGCGAAATGGTCTGGCCGCAGGCGATCGGCAGCGGCACGTCCTCATAGGCACGCTGTGCAAAGATGCCGCGCACGAACAGGCCGCGGTCGATCTCTTCGATCGCTTCCAGCACTTTCTGGTCCGTCACCCCGCGCGAGCGCACGGAGTACAGGAACTGCATCTTGGTTTCCGGATCGGGTCCGTTCATTGCTGCGCTCACTCGCCCGTCCATTCGACCGCCTTCAGCGCATCCATGGCATCGCCCGCGGTCAGGTCGGCGCGCATCGGGGTGACGGAGATATAGCCGTCCAGGTTGACTGCGGCGTCTGAGCCGGGCGTGGCTTCCACATGCTGGTTGCCGCCGCGGATCCACAGATAGCGGCGCCCGGTGGGCGACAGCTGCTCCTCAGCCGAGAAATGGCAGCCATGGCGGTACCCCTGCGGCGCCACGCGGGCGCCCTTGACGTCCGCGGCCGGGACCGGCGGGAAATTGATGTTGTAAAACAGGCGGTAGTCCTGCGCATCCTGCGGCTGGGCGGCCAGGATCTTTTGGATCAGCGCGGCGCCGTGCACGGCAGCGGCCTCAAACGGATTGTCTGTCTCCCGGTTGGCAGGCCCGTAATACTGCGACAGCGCCATGGCCGGGATGCCCTGCAGCGCGGCCTCCATCGCGCCGCCCAGCGTGCCGGAGTACAGCGCGTTCTCCGCCGAGTTGTTGCCGCGGTTCACACCGGACAGCACCAGGTCGGGCCTTTGGCCGTGCATCACCACATGCAGTCCCGCCAGCACGCAGTCGGCGGGTGAGCCTTCGGCGGCAAAACGGCGTTCGTCCAGCTGGCTGAGCATGGTGGGGCGGGTATAGCTGATGCAATGGGCGACGCCGGATTGCTCAAAGGCGGGCGCCACGGTCCAGACCTCGCCATCGGGGCCTGCGACCGCATGGGCGATGGATTCGAGGATGGTGAGCCCTTCGGCACTGATGCCGTCGTCATTGGTGATCAGAATGCGCATGGGGTGTCTGCCTGCCGTCTTCAACCGGGTTTCCGATTGAATAGGACCTGTGCCGGAACGGGGCAAGGTTTTCGCGGAGGGAAGCGGCATCCGCCGCAAAGCGGGGCAGGGAGGCAACAGGCGAAGCCGC